>JBCCAW010000217.1:0-9021 GCA_039814655.1 Myxococcota bacterium
CACGTCTTCGCTGCAAAGGAGGCGATCGACGCCGTCCGTCGCCAGCTAAAGGAAGGTGATGGCGAACAACCCGCGCCCGGGACGGCGAGCTTGCGCAGCGCGCCGCGCAGGGGCACCAGCTCGGCGGCGGCGCCGCGGAGCACGTGAGCCAGGGCGAGTTCCCGGGACTCCGCCGGGACGTTTCCTTTGGCCAGCCGCGCTGCCGTCCGCTTCAGCAGGCCACGGGCCTCGGCGCGAACGAGGGCGTCGAGCTTGGGAAGCGGGGAGCCCTTGCCCGGCACGTGCGCGAGCAGCGTGCCGCCGACGGCGAGGTGGCGGGCGCCGGCAAGGCCGTGCTTTACCGCGGGGCGGAGGGTACGGAGCGCGGCGCCGCGTACGGCGATGCCCTCCGGACGTACCGAGGCCGGGAGAAACACCGTGCCCACCGCCACGGCGCCGCCGGGCAGCGCGTGCCGGCTCGCCTTGGCGCGGACCTGGGCGACGGCGAGCGCATCCGCAGGGGCCTCTCGCGGCGCGGCGTCGTCCAGCAGCGCGTCGCTTCGCCGGCGGAGTTGCCGCAGCAGGTCGCGGAGCCGCGCGTCTTCCACGGCCGCCCCGTGCACCCGGTCCGGCGTCAGCGAGGGGTCGTCCACCCGCGCGAGCGTCGGCCAGGTCCCGGGCAGCGGCTGCGTGCCGAGGGCAATCCCCCGGCGGAAGAGCTGGACCTCGTGCGTCGCGTCTTCCGGTCGCAGCAGCGCGAGGGAGCCCTTCGCGCCCTTCCAGCGGAAGACATCCGCCTCGCCGAGCGTGGGCCGGTCGATGTCGAAGCGGCGTCGCGGGGGCCGGGCTAGGTTCCGGCGCAGCCGCTCGTCGAGGCGAAGCTCTTCGGCCGCGTCGACCAGCGTGAGCCCTGCCTTCTTTGCCCAGGCCCTCAGGCCGTCCCGCTCCCCCGGCGTGAGCCGGAGCGCGACGCGCTGCGGGTCGTGGGGAACGCGCGAACGCTCGAGATAGCTCCGCTCGCCGGTCCACCAGACGTCGCCAAAGCGCTGCTGCTGCGCCGCGAGGTCCTCGAGGGAGACCCAGTCGCCGGCGGTGGTCTCGAAAAGCGGGCGGTCCCGGACCGCGTCCGGCGTGAGGAGCCGCGCTTCGAGGAGCGCGCTTCGCAGCACCCCGCGTTCCCAGGGCGCGAGCCCACCCGAGGGCTGCTTCAGCAGCGTTTCCCCGAGTAGCGCCGGCGCCAAGGCGTCGAGCTCCGCCTGCAGCCGCGTCGCCACGCCGCCCTCGAGCTCTCCCCGTTCCTTTTGGCGCGTGGCCGCGTCTCCCAAGCGCGGCGACTCCGTGACCACGAGGAGCGGGAGCGCGTGCGTCAAACGCATCACCGGCGCCGCCTGCCCGTGGGCAAAGGCGCGCAGCTCGCCGGTGCCGGGCTTTCCGAGGCCGATCTCGCCAGGGCCCAAGACGCCCCGGCGCGTCCCCTCGGGCTGGAGCGCCTCGAGGCTCGCCTTTCGGTACGCGGGCACGTCCGGCAGCGTCGGCACGGGGACCAGCTTGCGCGCGAGCATGCGTTCGCCCTGGAGCGCCCGGAGATGCTGCGTGCGGTTGCCCAGCCGCTTGCCCGGGGCGAGGTGGCGCCAGATGCTCTCGAGCTCCTCGCGCGCGGCGTGCTGGCCGGGAAGCCGTAGCGTCGGCGCGTCGTAGGCCGAGGCCGCTTCGCCTTCGCCGGGGCCGAGCCACGCGCCGTCCCAGGTCCCGACGCGAATGCGCGCCTTGGTCGTGGTCTCGGCGACGGCGGCGCGCGGTCCCTGCACCGTGGGCCAGGCAGGGGCCGCGGCGAGCCGGTCACGCACCGCCGTCTCCTTCGCGGAGCTTTGCTGGGCCCAGCGCCCGAGGAGCGCCCTCACGTCGTCGTCGTCGTGAAGGGCCTCCGGCGTGCGCTCGGCGAGGCGGTCCAGCAGCTTGCCCCCACCGGCGCGGGCCATGGCGAAGAGGCGGCGCCGCGCCTTGGGGTCCACGCCCGCGAGCTGCTCGTCGGCCAGGCTCAGGTCGCCGTCGAGGATGCAGCGGAGCGGGAGCCCGCCCGGGTCGCGCAGCGTCTCGAGGGGCCGGCCGTCCACGCGCACCTCGATCACGAGCGCCGGAGCTTCCGGGGCCGGCGCGAGGCTAACCCAGCCCTCCAGGTCGCCGGCGTCCCAGCGTACGGAGCGCGCGTCCGCCGGCGGGAGCGAGTGCGTCGGGCCGCGCTCCAGCGCCGCGAGGCGCGTCTCCCGTTCGCGTCTCACGTGCCAGGCGTCGGCCTCCGCCTGGGCGCTCTTGGCGCGCAGGCCGCCGAGCCGGGCCAGGGCCCGGGCTAGCTCCTCGTCGGCCAGCACCGGCGCGAAGCCTGGCGTGTCGAAGCGCGGCGCCTCGGCGTCCGGGAGCCAGAGGAGCACGCGACTCGCGGCACGCAGGGCCTCGAGGGAGACGCGCTCCTTCTTCCCGTGCACGCGCACCAGGGGGAGCGCACGGATCCGCGCGCGGCTCTTCTCGTCGAGCACGCGCGCCGCGCGCGGGCTGGCCGCGGCCAGCAGTACGCCTCGGTGAAAGGTCCGGGCGCGCGTGAGGTCCCCCTCGAAGACGAGCTCGTCCGGCGCTTCGCCGGCGATGCCGCGGACCAGCGCCATCAGGGCCTTGCCCTCCCAGGCGAGCGTGGCCCGCCGCGGCGCGGGCTCGGCCAGCTCCCCGGCCTCCGTGGGCACGAGCGCGTCGTCGTCGCGCGCGATGGCGCAGGGACCGAGGGCCGGCTCGAAGGGCGCGCGGCCCACGCGCTCGCCGCGGTGAAAGAGGTGCACCGCCGCGTCGCGGACGCCCCAGGCGATGACGCCGCGATGGTCCGGCGCTTCGTCCACCATGACGAGGGCGACGCCGGGCAGAGAGAGGTGCCGGAGCAGGCGACGCATGGGCGTCGGCGTGGCGTCGCGTAGCGCGTAGCGGAGGAGCCGCGGCGGCGCCTCGCTCCGGCCGGCGACCTGCGTGAGCACCGCCGCAGCGTCGGCCTGGGCCAGGCAAAGGGCGCTGCGGCCCGCGGGCGGCACGCCCTCGCCCGCGTAGTCCCCGGGGCGGGCGATGAGCCAGCTCGGCTCCTTCGCGCGCTTTGCGAGCTCGGCGAAGGAGGCGAAGCGCCGGGTACCGTCGTCGAGGACCTCGGGGCAGAGCGGCGCCGCGAAGAGCGTGGCCTTCAGGCTCGCGTCCGCACGGCGCAGGTCGACCTCGAGGGCCCCGCGGAGCAGCGCCTCCCGCGAAGGAAGCTCCCCTTCGAGGGCTAGCTTCGTGAAGGCCGCCGCGGGCGCGGGGCGCGCGGCCGCCGCCGCGTAGAGGGCGCCGAGCGCCGCGTCGCGCGCCTGGCGTAGGGCATCGACGAGGGCGATCTTGCGCGCGCCGTCTTCGACCCCGTCGTACGCCAATTTCGGAACGAGCCCGGGCCCCGTGACGATGGCCACGAAGGGCCAGGGCGACGCCAGACTGAGCCGCTCGATCTCCCGGCCCTCCAGCAGCACGGTGACCTCGCCGAGCCCGCGACGACGCGCGCCGACGGCGCCCGGCGCCAGGAGCCGGAGCTCCCCCGCGACGCCTCGGAACCGCGCCGGCGCCTGTTTGGCATCCGGGTACGCGAAGCGCGCGAGGACCACGCCGTGGTCCTGCGGCGGCAGCCGAGGCTCGCGCGGGGCCGTGCGCTCCCAGCGCCTCCGGGCGGCGAGGCTACGCCGGGCGGCGCGAAGGAGCGGGCCCGCGTCTGGGAGCGCCTCCCCGTGAAAGAGCTGCGCCGCGTCGTCCCCCGCGCGAATCCAGGGCAGGTCCGCCGCGAAGGGCGCGAGATCGGGATCCAAGGGGTCGTGCTGCTGATAGACCGCAGGCTGGCCGAGAGGCCCGGGGAAGCTCGCGAGCGTCCGCGGGCGGCCGATGGCGTCTCGGAGCAGCGGCAGCTCGAGGAGCGGACGGAGGCCCTTGGGCAGCCGGCCTTCCGTCTCCCGCGCGTCGTAGCCGGCCAGCACGTGGAGCGCGCTCCGGCGGAGCGCCGCGAGGCGGGCCCCTTCGCTCTCCCGGAAGGCCGCGGCGATGGCCTCACCGAGCGCGGGCACGGCGGCCTCGGCCCGCCCGAGCGCGCGACGCACGGCCCGGTCGTCCATGCGGACCTTCGAGCGCGACGCGTTGGTCGGGAGCCGCTCGGCGTCGAGCACGACGCGCAGCGGAAGCGGAGACGTTCCGCGCACCCAGCCGGGCAGCGGCAGGCGCTCGACGAGCACGCCGTGCTCCGCGAGGTCGAGGCTCGGCGTGCCTTCGGCGACGGTCGGGATGGCGCTCGACGCGGGGTCCGCCAAGGCGAGGAAGCCGCGCCACCCCTTCGGCAGCGTGGTGAGGGGCACGCGCACCAGGTCCCGGCCCTCGGCGCCCAGAAGCTGCGGGCCCACCCGTACGGGCACGGCGGCGTCGGCCGCGGCCAGGCGAAGGTGCGCGAGCTCCGGGAGCTCCCCGGCCCCGAAGAGCCCCTGCGCCATGCGCCCGAACACCGCCAGGCTTGGCGCGCGTCGTACGTGGAGCATGAAGTCGACGTCCGGCGCGAGCGCGTCCGGGGCGAGCGGCGTCAGGGCCCCTTCGAGGTTGGCGCCCTCGTCGCCGGAGACGTCGAGCTGGCCGGGCACGTAGCGGATCCGAAGGACCTCGTCCGCCGGTCGAAACACGACGTCGACGAAGCGCGGATCGAGGCCGAGCGCCGTGTTCACGGCGGTGGCGAGGAGGCGTAGCCAGCGGCGGCCACGGGCCACCTCCGGGCTCACGAGCTCGTCGAAGAGCCGGCCGAGGGCGTCGGCTTCCCGGCGGGCGCGCGCCTCCGTGCCCCGGGCGCGGAGCCAGAGGTCGTCCGCGTCGCCGTTCACCTCGACGGACGTGGCCCCGGCCGCGACCAGGGCGCGGAGCGCCTCGAGGATCCACGCCGAGGGGTCCGGGAGCTGGTACTCGCGGAGCTTCGCGACGGCGCGGCCCGCGTCCACGCGGAGCGTGCCGGTAGCGACTTGACGGCCCGGGCCCGGGGCGCGGCGCCGGGTGCTCACGAGGCCGCTCCGAGCAGCGCGTCGAGGGCGCCAGCGGTCAAGCGCGCGTCGCGACCGGCGTCGAGGGCGTCCACGTCGAGCAGCACCGCGCGCGCGAGCATCGCCGCGACGAGCTCCGGTTCGGCGGGGAAGCGTCGCCGCGCGTCTTCCACGAGCCGGTGCCCGACGTTGAGCGCCAGCGGGGCGCGGCGGAGCAGGCTGAAGGGATTCGGCGTCTCTCCGCGCACGACGCGTGCCTCGCCGGGAAAGCCCACGGCCACGCGGCCTCGGTGCTCACCGCTCAAGGTGACCAGCCGAGGGCGGAGCGGGCGCCGCCAGGCGTCGTCCAGCCGTTCGCCGAGGAGCGCGAGGAGCGCCTCGTCCTGCGGCTGCGGCGGCGCCGGCGTCGCGAGCGTGAAGTCCGCGTTCGCGTCCGGGAGCTCGCCTTCGCGCTCCACGATGGCGTTGAGCATACGGGCGTCGTTCCGCTGGGCGTCGAGCACGGCCCAGCCCTCGGCGGCGAGGGCGGCGGTGAGCGCGCTCCGCTTCCGCGCGAGAACGAAGCGCTCGGCCTGCTGGAGCGTGGTGAGCTTCTGGCGCTCGAGGCGCTCGAGGAGCACGAGGGGCACCGCTCCGAGGTGAAGCTGGAGCGCCGGGGCTTCGTCGAGCATGCGGCTCAGGAGCGCGTCGTAGCGGCGCGGGTGATCGCTCCGCGCCGCCGATTCGAGCTCCCGGAGCAGGGCGCGCCGGAGCCGCTCGACGCCTCGTCCGACGACGTCGAGCGCACGCCGATACGCTTGGTCCCGGCGCACGTCGTCGCGGCTGAGCGTGTGCTCCAGCCGCGGGTCCTGGACCTTGAAGGCGAGTCCGCGAAAGGCCCCGGCCCCCTCGTGGCTCTCGTGGAGCATCAGGCCGGCATTGAAGAAGCCAGCGTAGCGGTCCTCGGCGGCCTTCGGGAGGCCGAGCACGGCGCGGGTCTTGCCGGCTTTGACGGCGACGGAGGCGTGCATGCGCTCGAGCGCGAGGGGCGCGTCGATGCGCACCTCCCGCTCCAGCGTTCCGGGTCCGGCGACGCGGAGATAGAGGGGCACCTGGGCGTGCCGGCACCAGCGCCGGAGCGACGCCTCGGCTTTCACGGCGACCTCGCTGGCGTCGTGCCCCGGGCCCACCTCGACGGTGACGGTGGTGCCGGCCTGCCTGCCGCCGGCGCTCTCGAAGAGCTCGAAGGTGTGATCCGGATGAAGGTGGAGCGTGAGCCGCGGGCCGTCGCCGCGGGCCGTGCGCACGACCACGCGCTCCGGCCCGAGCGCGAAGACGCTGATGAAGCCGATGCCGAACTTGCCGATGGCGTCTTCCCGGCCTTCCTTGCCGGACTTGAAGAGCACGAGCAGCTCGCCTTCGACGACCTCCCGGGACATGCCCGTGCCGTCGTCGCGGAGCGAGGCTTGGAAGCTCCCGTCCTCCTCGAAGAGCACCTGGGCGCGCAGCTCGCTGGCCCCCGCATCGATGCCGTTCTGCACGAGCTCGCGGAAGAAGGCGTAGGGGTCGGCGAACTGGCGAACGAGGTCATCGACGATGCCGTCGTCCGTCGTCTCCAGGGGGGCGCTACGCCGGCCGTCGCGATAGGGCGAAGCCATCGCCGCAGCCTACACCGCTCCGCCACCGCGTCGCCGCTTGGTCCCCGGAGACGGGTGCGCTCGCGGGCCATGCTCGCCGGCCATGCTCGCCGGCCATGCTCGCCGGCCATGCTCGCCGGCCATGCTCGCGGGCCATGCATGGGCTCGCGCTCGGCCGTAGACTGGGGTCGCCATGGAGCAGCTCTCCGGCCTCGACGCAAGCTTTCTCTATCTCGAGACGCCGCAGATGCACCTTCACGTGGCGCTCTGCGGCGTGCTCGACGCCTCGGCGGTTCCCGCCTCCCGGCGCTTCGAGGCCGTACGCGACTACGTGGCCGCGCGCCTTCACCGGCTCCCGCCCTTTCGCCGGCGGCTGGTCCAGGTGCCCTTTCAGCTCGACCATCCCTACTGGCGCGACGACCTCGCCCTCGACCTCGACGCGCACGTGCATCGGGCCGAGCTGCCCGCGCCCGGGGACGCCGAGACCCTCGGTCGCGTCGTCGGCCGCATCGCATCGACGCCGCTGCCTCGGCATCGACCCCTCTGGGAGATGTGGGTCATCGAAGGCCTCCCAGGCGAGCGCATCGGCCTCGTGGCGAAGCTCCATCACTCCGCCGTCGATGGCGCCGCCGGCGCCGGCCTCTTGGCCGAGCTCTTCTCCGCGCGCCCGGACGCCCCGACGCCTCTGCCGGGGCCCGCGGCGCCGGAGGACGGGCCGCCGGACGAGCGCACGTTGCTCCGCCAGGCGCTCCTTCGTCGCGTGCGCCAGCCCCGGCGCGGCGCGCAGCTCGCGCGGACGACCGCGGCGCGCATCCGAGACATCGCGCTCCTGCGCCGGGCGCCGCAACCCACCACCGCCGGCTTCACCCTCTCCGCGCCGCGCACCCGCTTCAACGGAGCCCTCGGCGAAGAGCGCCTCGTGTCCTTCGCGCGCGTCTCCCTGGCCTCGCTCAAGTCCATCAAGGCCGCGCGCCCGGGGGCGAAGCTGAACGACGTCATCTTGGCCGTCGTCGCCGGGGCGCTTCGGCGCTTTCTCCTGGCGCAGAACGAGCTCCCGGACGAATCGCTCATCGCCACGGTCCCCGTCGCCACGGGCCGCGGAGCGGGCAACAACCACGTCAGCTTCATGATGGTGCCGCTCCCCACGCAGGAGCCGGACCCGCGCGCCCGCCTCGCGGCGCTCACCGGCGCTACGCGCAGCGCCAAGCGCGAGCACGAAGCGCTCGGCGGCGAGATGCTCCGCAGCTGGGCCGACCTCGCCGCCCCCAACGCCATGAGCGCCGCGAGCGCGCTGTACGGACGCCTGCGCCTGGCGGACCGGCACCCGCCCGTGGCCAACCTCACCATCTCGAACGTGCCCGGGCCGCCCTTTCCCATCTACCTCGCCGGCGCCAAGCTCGAGGCGGCCTATCCCATGGGCCCGGTCTTCGAAGGCGCGGGCCTCAACGTGACCGCCATGAGCTATACGGGGTCCGTCGACTTCGGCTTCATGGCGGCGGCCAACCTGCTCCCGGACGTGCAGGGCCTCGCCGACGAAATCGCGCCAGCCACCGAAGAGCTCCTCGCCGCCTCCGAATCCGGCCCCTGACCGCCCCGCTGCGCCTCACCTTCATGCTCGCCGCCCATTCCCACGTGTCCTGGCCGGAAGCGGACCTTTCCGGCCAGCTCTGCGTCGTGACCGGCGCCAGCAGCGGCATCGGCCGGGCCATCGCCCGTGGCCTCGCCGCCCGCGGAGCCGACGTCGCCGTCGTGGGCCGCAACGCGCAGCGCACCGAGGAGGCCGTGCGCGCCGTGGAGGCTTCGGCCCGGGAGGCCGGCCGGCGGGGCACCGCGCGCGCCTTCCGCGCGGACTTCTCGTCCCTCTCGAGCGTCGCCGACCTCGCGGCGGCGCTTCCCGCGCCGGACGTGCTCGTCAACAACGCCGGGCTTTGGCACAACGAGCGCAGGGTCAGCGCCGACGGCTTCGAGGACACCTTCCAGGTCAACGTGCTCGCGCCGGCGCTGCTCACGCTGCGCCTGGCTCCGGCCATGCTCGCCCGGGGCAGCGGTCGCGTCGTGCACGTCGCCTCCGTGCAGCACAAGGCCGCCAAGGCCTTTCCCTTCGAGGACCTGCAGCAGACCCGGCGCCGCTTCCGCGGCATTCGCGTCTACGGCGAGTCCAAGCTCGGCAACGTGCTCTTTTCGAACGAGCTCGCCAGGCGCTGCGCCGGCGGCGGCGTGACCTCCAACGCGCTGCACCCGGGCACCGTCGTCACCAACGTGGTGCGCGACAATGCCTTCCTCTCCGCCGCCATCCGCGTCGCCGCGCCGGCGCTGATGACGCCGGAGCAGGGCGCCGTGGCCGCCCTTCGCCTCGCCTCGGA
>JBCCAW010000488.1:0-4669 GCA_039814655.1 Myxococcota bacterium
CCCCTTCAACGTCGAGACGCCGCCGGTGGAGCTGACCGCGCCCGGAGCCTGGCGCCGTCGACGCGAGTGCTTTCGAGGGCGCCCCCCTCGATTCGAGCCCCGGCGTGAACGTTGGCGTTCCCGTCGCCGACGACGTCCCGACGCCCGCCATGCCCGCCGAGGCCATGCCGCCGGATGCCATGTCGCTGGGTGCCATGTCGCTGGACGCCCTGCCGGTCCCGAGCGGTCCGCCGGCCGCGCTACCGCTCACCGGCGAGGCGGGCTCCGTGGCCCCGCTCCTCGGGATGACCCCGCTTCTTCTCGACGTGACGCCGCTCTCCCTCGGCGTCGAGACCGTCGACGGGTACTGCGAGGCGATCATCCAGAAGAACGCCGCCATCCCCACGGAGCAGACTCGCCTCTTCACCACGGCGCGGGACGGGCAGACCGAGGTCGCCGTGCGCATTTGCCAGGGCGAAGACAAGCGCATCGAAGGCAATCAGCTGCTCGGGGAACTTCAGCTCTTCGACCTTCCTGCGGCGGTCCGCGGCGCCGTGAAGGTCGAGGTGACGTTCATTCTCGATGCGGACGGGACGCTTCAGGCCCGGGCCGAGGACAAGGCGACAGGCAAGGCCCAGTCTGTACGAATCCAGCTCGTCGGGGCCATTCGCGAGGCGGACGTGGGCGCCATGCAGCAGCGCGTGGACGCACGCTACGCGCCTCCGAACTCATGACCCGCGGCGTGGAGGGCTAACGTGGCGGACCGGCTCGACCGACTCGACTACTACGCGCTGCTTGGCGTCAGCCGGGAGGACCCGCCGGACCGCGTCCGCGCGGCCTTCCACCGCTTCGCGCTGAAGTACCACCCGGACAACCACGCGGACCCCAAGAAGAAGCGGCGCGCGAACGCGGTCTTTCGCCGTGGGGCGGAGGCCTACCGGGTGCTGGGCGATGCACAGGCGCGCCGTCTCTATGACGCCGGCCTCGCGGAGGGGCGGCTGCGGCTACGAACGGGCGCGCTCGAGGAGGAGCGGCGCCGCGTGACCACCCGGCGCTCGGTCAAGCAGGCCAAGGCCCGGCCCTTCTTCGCGAAGGCGCGCCGCGCCATGGCGGCGGGTGACCTGGATGGCGCGCGCCTCAACCTGAAGATCGCGCTCCAGCACGAGCCCGGCAACGAGCTCCTCGAAGAGCTTCTTTCGAAGGTCGAGGCCCAGCGCGGCGGTGGCGATGGCGGCAGCCAAGAAGGAGCGGGCGCATGACCCGCGAGCGCGAGGGGGCGACCGGCCGCCGCATTGCCGAGCGCGTGCGGGAGACGAAGGAGACGCGCATTCGCGTCCGCATCGACCTCGACGGCTCGGGCCGGTCCAAGGTGTCGACGCCCATCGGCTTTCTCACGCACATGGTCGAGCAGCTTCCCCGGCACGGGCTCTTCGACCTCGAGGTCGAGGCTGAGGGGGACCTGCACATCGACGGCCACCACACCACCGAGGACCTCGCGATCACCCTCGGCCAATGCGTCGCCGAGGCCCTCGGCGACAAGGCCGGCATTCGGCGCTACGGCTGGGCGCTGCTTCCCATGGACGAGGCGGCGGTGGAGACGACGCTGGACCTGAGCGGACGCCCGTACTTCGTCTGGCGGCTCGCGCTGCCGAAGGCGCGGGTCGGTGACTTCGATACGGAGCTCGCCGAGGTCTTCTTCGAGGGCTTCGCCCGTGGCGCACAGTGCAATCTCCATGTGTACAAACGCGAGGGCGAGAACCTGCACCACCTCATCGAGATCACCTTCAAGAGCTTCGCCAAGGCGCTCCGCATGGCGACGGAGCGGGACCCGCGCGCGGCCGGCGCCATTCCCTCCACGAAGGGGACGCTCGCGGAGTGACGCAGGAAGGCACCCCCGTGGTGGTGGTGGACCTTGGCCTCGGGAACCTCCACAGCGTGCTCCGGGGCCTCGAGCGCGCCGGCGCGGCACCGGTCGTCGCGCGGAGCGGCGAGGCGATCCTCCGGGCTTCGAGGCTCGTCGTTCCGGGCCAAGGTGCGTTCCGCGATGGCGCGAGCGCGCTCGAGGGTGACCTTGGAGCGGCGCTCCGCCATTCCATCGACGCGGGAACGCCCTACCTCGGCATTTGCCTTGGAATGCAGCTTCTCTTCGAGACCAGCGAAGAGGCCCCGGGGGCGCGTGGGCTCGGTCTCTTTGCCGGAGCCGTGCGCCGGTTTCCCGAGCCGGAGGCGTCCTCCCAGCCGGGCCCGGGCCGGCGGTTGAAGGTGCCCCACATGGGCTGGAACGTGCTCCGCACGGAGCACGCGCTGCTCGAGGACGGGGCCTACGTGTACTTCGTGCACAGCTACCGCTGCGAGCCGGACGACGCCTCTGTCGTGGTGGCCACGGCGGACCATGGCGGCCCCTTCTGCGCGGCCGTCGCGCGGGGTTCCGTGTTGGCGTGCCAGTTTCATCCGGAGAAGAGCCAGCGCCGCGGCGAGCGCATGCTCAGGCGCTGGCTCGCGTCGACCGACGGGGTAAGGTCCCCGCGCCCGTTATGGAGCTGATCCCCGCCATCGATCTTCTCGCCGGCCAGGTCGTGCGGCTCCGTCAGGGCCGCTACGACGAGCGCACGGTGTACGACGACGACCCCGTCGCCGTGGCCGGCCGCTTCGCCGACGCCGGGGCCCGGCGCCTTCACGTCGTGGACCTGGACGGCGCCCGGGACGGGCAGCCGGGGCACGTCGACGTGATCGAGGCCATGATCGCCCGCGCGGGGATCGCCGTGCAGGTCGGCGGCGGCATTCGCAGCTACGCAGTGGCTCGCCGCTGGCTCGAGGCCGGCGCCGAGCGCGTGGTGCTCGGCACCGCCGCCGTGAAAGACCCGGCCCTGGTGCGCCGCTTGACGGAGGAGCGGCCCGGCGCCGTCGTGGTCGCCGTCGACGCGCGCGCCGGTGAGGTCGCCGTCGAGGGCTGGACCGAGGGGGCCGGCGTGCGTGCGGAGGCGCTGGCCCAAGACGTCGACGGCTGGGGCGCCGCCGCGATCCTCTTCACGAACATCGACCGAGACGGCATGCGAGGCGGCCCGGACGTCGAAGGGACCGCCGCGTTGCAGCGGCAGGTGCGCGCCACGGTCATCGCCTCCGGGGGCATCGGGCGCCTCGAGGATCTCGTGGCCCTTCGCGAGGCCGGTGTGCGCGCGGCGGTCTGCGGCCGGGCGCTCTACGGCGGCGCCTTCACCCTCGCGGAGGCCTTCGCAGCCAGCTCCCGGGAGGCCCCGTGACGGTCCCGGGCAGCGGGCTGACCCGGCGCATCATTCCGTGCCTCGACGTGAAGGCCGGACGCGTCGTAAAGGGCGTGAACTTCGTCGGGCTCCGCGACGCCGGCGACCCGGTGACCCAGGCCGCGCGCTACTGCGCCGCCGGCGCGGACGAGGTCTGCTTTCTCGACATCACGGCGTCGCACGAGAAGCGCCGAACGCTCTTCGAGGTGGTGGAGCGGACCGCCCGCTCGGTGGCCGTGCCGCTCACCGTCGGCGGCGGCGTCCGGAGCCTCGACGACGTCCGCGACCTGCTTCACGCCGGCGCGGACAAGGTCTCCATCAACAGCGCCGCCGTACGCCGACCCGCGCTTCTCGAAGAGGTGGCCGGCGCCTACGGGGCGCAGGCCCTCGTGGTCGCCATCGATGCGCGCTCCCGCGCCTTGGAAGGTGACGCCGAGTGGGAGGTCGTGGTCCGTGGCGGCCGGGAGGCGACGGGCCGCGGCGTGCTGGCCTGGGCACGGGAGGCGGCGCGGCGCGGCGCCGGGGAGATCCTCCTGACCAGCATGGACCGCGACGGAACACTCGACGGCTACGACCTCCGGCTCACGCGCGCGGTGGCCGACGCGGTGCCCGTTCCCGTCATCGCTTCCGGCGGCGTCGGCACGCCGGAGCACGTGCGTGCCGGGCTGGTGGAGGGGGGAGCGGACGCGGCGCTGGCCGCGAGCATCTTTCATGACGGCACCCACTCCATCGGCGAGGTGAAGGCGTACCTCGCGACGCAAGGTGTTCCCGTGAGGCCTGCCGCCGAAGCCATCGACATGGAGGGGGCATCGTGAGCCTTGGAATGGACCTGGCCTCCCTCGCGAGGCGCCTCGACGCCCGTGGCGGCCGCCTACCCTTCGAGATCGGGGCCTACGTGGCGCTCGAGGTCTGCGAACGCTTGCTCGAAGGGCCGGCGATGCTCGACGCCGAGGACGTGCGCGTCGCTCCCGATGGCGTCGTGAGCGTGTACGCGCTCCCCGGCAGCGCCGACGGAGCGAGCGCGGCACGCAGCGTCGCGGCCATCCTCGCGCAGCTCCTCGTCGCCGCCGGTGGCAACGTCCCCCCGGCGCTGCTGCGCCTCGTCGACGAAGGACCGAGCGGCGGTCAGTGGTCTCTGCCGCGGCTCCGGGACGAGCTGGAAGCGACCCTCGTGCCGCTGAACCGCTCGGCGGCGCGGCGCGTCTTGGCGCGCATGGTGCGGGATCTTTCGAAGGATCCCGAGCCTGCGCGCCGGGCCGCCCCGCCGACGCCGGCCGCCCCGGTCCCGGCGGCCCAGGAGGACTCCCGAACCAAAAAACTTTGATGAAAGCGGTGCGGTGCTCCCGGAGGCGGAAACACTTATGATAGATGAAGTAGAAGATGGTAATGAATACGCTCTGTTGATCTCTACTTGTGCCGGCGCCTGGCGA
>JBCCAW010000608.1:0-3596 GCA_039814655.1 Myxococcota bacterium
CGAAACGCTCGCGATTCACGCTGGCTTCAAGGCCGACCCGACCACCAAGGCCGTGGCCGTTCCCATTTACCAGACCGTTGCCTACGAGTTCGACAACGCGCAGCACGGGGCGGACCTCTTCGACCTGAAGGTCCCGGGGAACATCTACACGCGCATCATGAACCCCACCGTCGACGTGCTCGAGCAGCGCGCGGCGGCGCTCGAAGGCGGCATCGCCGGCCTCGGGCTCTCCGCGGGCAGCGCGGCGGTGCACTACTCGGTCATCAACATCGCCGAGCAGGGCAACAACGTGGTCAGCGTGCCGCTCCTCTACGGCGGCACCTACACGCTCTTCAAGCACATGCTCCCGAAGCTCGGCGTCGAGGTGCGCTTCGCCAAGGACGACAGCGTCGGCGCCATGCAGGAGCTCATCGACGACAAGACCACCGCCGTCTACTGCGAGAGCATCGGCAACCCCGCGGGCCACATCGTCGACATCGAGGCCCTCGCCGAGATGGCCCACGCGCATGGCGTCCCGCTCATCGTCGACAACACGGTGGCGACGCCGGCGCTCATCAAGCCCATCGCCTGGGGCGCGGACGTGGTCGTCGACTCGCTCACCAAGTACATGGGCGGCCACGGCAACTCCCTCGGCGGGATGATCGTCGACAGCGGCACGTTCCCCTGGACCGAGCACGCGGAGCGTTTCCACATGCTCAACACGCCGGAGGAGTCCTACCACGGCGTCGTCTACACGGAGGCCCTCGGCCCCGCCGCCTACATCGGCCGCGTGCGCACGGTGGCGCTGCGAAACACGGGCTCGGCGCTCAGCCCCATGAACGCCTTCAACATCCTCCAGGGGCTGCAGACGCTGCCCCTTCGCATGGAGCGCCACTGCGACAACGCCCTCGCCGTGGCGAAGTACCTGAGCGAGCACCCGCGCGTCGCGTGGGTGAAGTTCGCCGGCCTGCCAGACTCGCCCTACTACGAGCTCGCGCAGAAATACACGAAGGGGAAGCCCTCGGCGCTCCTCACCTTCGGCATCAAGGGCGGCTTCGACGCCGGCGTGAAGTTCTACGACGCCCTCGAGCTCTTCCTGCGCCTCGTGAACATCGGCGACACCAAGTCCCTCGCCGCGCACCCGGCGTCGACGACGCACCGCCAGCTCACCGAAGACGAGCTCACCGCCGCCGGCGTCACGCCGGACATGATCCGTCTCTGCGTCGGCATCGAACACATCGACGACATCCTCGCGGACCTCGACCAGGCCCTCGCCAAGTCGGCGTGAGCTAGTACCCCCACCCCGTCGTCCGCGCTGCGCCGGGCGGCGGGGCCGCGTGCCTCGCCCGCCCCGGCGGCTCAGATGATGTTGAACGTGCAGTCGTTGGCGCAGTCGTCGGTGTCGACGTCGTTGCCATCGTCGCATTGCTCGCCGGAGGTGAGGATGCCGTCGCCGCAGACCTCGCCGCAGGCCGAGCGGATGCGGTCGAAGCCGTCGAGGTCGACGCGGAAGTTCGACTCGCAGCCGCGGCGCTCCGCGTGAAAGAGGGCGATCTCGTAGAGCTGGCCGCGGATGAGGCCGAGCTGCCGTCGGTCCTCGACGCAGGCGCCCCGGCAGGTGACCGCGCCGTCCACGCCCAGCGTGATCGTCGCCTCGAGGCGCGGGTGCAGACCCCCGAGGTCGAGCGCGAGCATGGAGCCGACGAAGACCCACACGTCGTCGTCGCCGCCGAAGGTCAGCGTCTCGCCGCCCTCGAAGGTGAACCAGTAGCGGACCTCGGAGGTGAAGCCGAAGTTGTTCGTGCGGCCGCAGGTCGCCGGGGAGAGCTCGTCCGCGGTGGCGAACCAGCCCTGGTCGTCCACGGGGAAGAAGCCGCCGGAGGGCCGCGCAAAGGTGAAGGTCCCGGGCCGCGCCGGGGAGGCGCGGAAGTTCAACGCGCCGGGTACCTCGATGGCGAGGTCGCCGCCCGCGTACCACTGGCGGAAGAGCTCCTCGCCGTGGCTTTGCCACACGCTCGCCCCCACCCCCTGGCAGGCGACGGGATCGGCGGACCCCTTGGTGCAGCGTCCCGTGTAGACGGGGAGCCCGTCGTCGCCGAGGCGCGGCGCGACCATGCCCTCGGAGATGCCGACGGTGGCCAGCGTGTCCGTGAAGTCCGGGTGCCCGAAGGCCTCGGCGCCCGGCGCCGGCCGAAGCACGAAGTCACGAAACATCGCCGGCACCACGAGATCGTCGCCGAGCTCCTCGGCCCGGTCCTCGCACGACCAGCCTTCCTCGACGGCGCAGCGCGCGGAGCAGCCGTCGCCGTCCTGCAGGTTCCCGTCGTCGCAGGCCTCGCCGGGGAACACGAGCCCGTCACCGCACTCCGCGGGGCACGCCCCGTCGCGGCAGACCGGCAGCACGAGGCAGGCGCCGCAGCCATCGAAGGGGTCGTCGTTGCCGTCGTCGCAGGATTCGGTGCCCTCGCGCACGCCGTCGCCGCAGGTCGTGAGCCGGCAGGTCCCGAAGCCGTCGCAGACCCAGCCGGGCTCGACTTCGCAGGTGGGCGAGCATCCATCGCCTGACTCCGTGCCCCCGTCGTCGCAGCCCTCGCCGAAGGTCCCGCTCCGGGCGCGCAGCCCGTCGCCGCACGCGGCGGGAACGCACGCGAGCCCGGGCACGGGGCAGTCCCAGCCGGCCTCGAGGCTGCAGCCCTCGCTGCAGCCGTCGCCGGGGAGCTGATTGCCGTCGTCGCAGGTCTCCGCATCATCGAGGCGCGCGTTGCCACAGCGGTTGGGCGCGCCCCGGTCCGGCGCGGCGCCCTCGTCGGCGCTGAGGTCCGGGCCGCCATCGAAGGTGTCCCGGGGCCCGCTGGAGCCGCAGGCGGTCAGGTACGCGAGGAGCAGAGCTCGGAGTCGAAGCATGCGCGGGCGTACCACGTTCCCAGACCGGTGAGCATGGCGCGGGCGTCGGCCGTGGCATGATGCGCCCTTGGAAAACACCATGCGCAGCTGCCTTCACGTCGCCGCTCTCGGTGCCCTCGTCGCCTGTTCCACGCCGCCGACGCCGCCCGTCGCCGCGCCGAGCGCGGAGCCGCGCTGGGAGCTGGACTTCCGGGACGACTTCGACACCTTCGACGCGTCGAACTGGCAGGACCAGCTCCTCTGGGTGAACGGGGAAGACCAGTGCTACGTGCGCGACGGGGCGCACGGCACGCGCGAGGTATCGGACGGCACGCTGAAGCTCCGTGTGGTGGACCTCGGCGAGCCGCGCGCCTGCGACAACGTGAGCAAGACCGGTGAGGCTCACCCGGACACGCGCTACGTCGCCGGCCGCATCGCGTCGAAGAACCGGCGCGAGTTCGTGAAGGGCCGCTGGACCGCCCGCCTTCGCGTGCCGGAGAGCGGCACCACGGGCATGTTCCCGGCCTGGTGGCTCCTCGGCGCCTACAACGACGAGCCGCCGGTCGAAGAGCCGGACGAGACCGTCTGCTGGCCGCTCACGGGCTCCGGCGAAATCGACGTCTTCGAACACCACAGCGACGGGGGCCCGGACCACTACGCGGCGCGCGCCATCGAGAGCCTCGGGGAGTGCGACTCGGGCGATTGGCAGTCGCAGATGCTGGTGCAACAGGCCA
>JBCCAW010000511.1:0-4385 GCA_039814655.1 Myxococcota bacterium
CGGGGCAGCGATCGCTCGCCGATCTGCGCGCCATCCCCTGGGTCTTCGCCTGGAACCAGTGCCGCGCCACGCTCCCCGCCTGGTACGGCTTCGGGAGCGCGCTCGAGACCCTCCGGTCCGGGGACCCCGCTGCCTTCGAGATGCTCGTGCGGGCGAAGGCCGAGGCGACCCGCTGGGCGCCGTGGCACACGCTCGTGAGCAACGCCGCCACGGCGCTGATGCAGGCGGACCCTGGGATCCTCCGGGACTACGCCGAGCTCGTGCCCGACGCGGAGGTTCGGGAAGCGCTCCTCGGGCGCATCCTGGACGAGTACGAGCGCACACGGCGGGGTCTCGAGGCCATCTACGGCGGCCCGCTCGCGGAGCGGCGGCCCGAGGTTCATCGCCTGCAGGCCCGGCGCGCCGTGGCCCTCGCGCCGCTTCACCGCCAGCAGATCACCGAGCTTGCCCGGTGGCGAGCGGCGCGGGACGCCGGCCAGGCGGAGGAGGCCGCCAAGCGGCTGCCCGGGCTGCTGCTCACCGTGCACGCCATCGCCGCCGGCTTGGGCTCGACGGGCTGAATCAGCCCGGGCTGGTCGCGGCGAAGGCCTCGGCGAAGCGCGCCGCGGCCGCCGCGACGTGCCCTTCCTTGAGCCATACTTCGGTGCCCTCGGTACCTGCGGTGGCGCGCAGGGGCTCCCCGGGCGGGAGCCGGAGCCAGGACCAGGGCGCGAAGCTCTCGCCGCCCGCTCCTCGAAAGGCCCCCTTCACCACGAAGAGCTCGAGGCCCCCGGCCGGCGTTCGGTCGATGCGCGTACCCGCGGCCCAACGCTCGCAACGCACCGTCTCGCGCGCGTCATGGTGCAGCGCACGCGCGGCCACGCCGGCCTCCGGGGTCTCCGCGTAGGGCGGCTCCCCGGGCCGCAGGCGCACGCCCTCGCGATCAGCGAGGTTGAACTGCCAGAGCTTCACCAGGATGGTGCACCCCGGCGCGGAGCCCGGCGTGTGCTTCGAGGTGGGCGGGTTGCGCACGTAGCTCCCCGCTGGAAAGTCGCCGTGTTCGTCGCTGAACACGCCCTCGAGCACCAGAAACTCCTCGCCGCCGCCGTGCACGTGGGGCGAGAACGCGCTGCCCGGCGCGTAGCGGACGATGGTCGTCGCGCGGGCGACCTCCGTGCCAATGCGCTCGAGCATGCGCCGCTCGACGCCGGGCATGGGTGAGGGCACCCAGGCGAGCTCCGCGCCGTGCTGCACCGCGCGTCGATCGAAGTCCGCGTGAAGCTCCATGGAGAGCGGCCTACGGCCGTGGGCGGCACCGTCAACCGAGGCGTCTCGTTCGGTTAGTCGGGTCCGTCCCCGACGCGGGCCTGAAATTGCTCGAGAAAATGGGGCGTTAGTTCGGTTTGTCGGGTCCGTCCCCTTGGGGCTAGCGAGGGGCGGGTTCGAGGGGGGCGGCTTGGATGCTGGGGCGGGGGGTCCTTTCCGCGAGGACGGCTTTGCCCGCCGCGCGGCCCGAGGAGGCGCAGGGCACGATGCCGGCGCCGATGACCGAGGCGCCGCAGAGGTAGAGGCCCTCCACCGGGGCCTTGGTCTTGAAGCGGAAGGGAATGGTCTGCGCCGGCGTGTGCGCCGGGCCGTAGATGTTGCCTTCCGGCGCCAGCGTGTAGCTGTGGTTCGTCGCCGGCGTCGCGACCTCCCGGAGCACCACGTGGTCCCGGAGGCCCGGCAGGTGCTTTTCGGCCTGCTCGACGTAGAAGTCGCCAATCTCGTTCTTGAGCGCCGCGTACTCCTCGCCGCGCCGCATGGTCTTGCCCGCGAACCACTTCTCCCAGGGCTTGCCCGGCGTGAGCGCGACGATCTCCACGGTCTGCATGCCCGGCGGCGCGAGCTCGCCGTCCGGGTCCTTCCGCGTCGGCACGGTCAGAAAGAACGCTCCATTCTTGCGGAAGTCGCCGCTCGCCGCGTCGGCGAAGACCTGGTCGATATCCGTCGACGAGTAGTTCCAGATATTCGTGCTGCCAATGTGGCTCGTCTCGAGGTCGCCATCGACGCCCAGAAAGACCACGAAGGAGCCCAGGGACTGCTCCACGCGGTCCACCTTCTTGGTGAAGCGCTTTCCGAGGTCCGCTCCTTCGACCATGCCGAAGGTGGCCGCCGCCTGCACGTTGGAGATCACCGCGTCGCCGGCGTGCGTGCTCCCATCCGCCAAGCGCACGCCCGTCGCGCGCCCGCCCTCGGTGAGGATGGCCTCTACGCGCGCATTCCGCCGCAGCGTCGCGCCCTCGGCGTCGAGGGCCTCGACGAAGGCATCGCGGAGGCCGCCGCTCCCGCCCGCGGGAAAAAACGCCCCCGTCGCGTAGTGCGTGAGAAGGCCGAGGTGCATGAGCGCGGACATGCGCCCGGGCGGCAGGCCGAGGTCCCCGCAGGGCCCGGCCAGCGCGGCCTTCAGGCGCACGTCGTCGAAGTGATGGTCGAGGCAGGCCTTGAGCGTCGCGCGGCTCCAGCGGAGCACTCCTGTGGAGCGACCGAGGAGCTGCGCCGCGTCCTTGAGCCCCTTGATGCGCCGCGCCTTGGTCAGCGCGAAGTCCGTGTCCCGGAGGAGCTGGAAGAAGCGGTCGAGGCCTCTCCGCTCCGAAGGAAAGTCCGACGCGAGCCGGTCCCGGAAGCGGTCGAGGCCAACGCAGTTCTTCACGTCGTAGTCCGGGAAGACGTAGTGATCGAAGCCGTCCGGGTCGAGCTCCTTGAAGCCCACATGGGGCAGGCCGAGGCGGTCCAGCAGGTGGCGAAAGGAGCCGCCGGGTCCCGCCTGGCCGATGTAGTGAATGCCCGGATCGAAGTGAAAGTGCCGGCGCGAGAAGGGGTTCGTGTAGCCACCGAACTGCTTGCCGGCTTCGAGGAGCAGCACCGAGCGTCCGGCCCGCGCGCAGGTGAGCCCGGCGACGAGGCCTCCGATGCCCGATCCGATGACGATGACCTCGTGGCGCTCCGTGCTCATGGGTGCACCTTCGCGCGGACGCTGCCGGCCCTCAACCCCCGGGCCCACTCAGGCAGGCGGCTCCCAGCGCAGCGTTCCGAGGTCGAGGCGGCCCGCGGCGAAGTCCACGCCTTCCTTCGCGAGCTTGCGCTCCTGGCGCTCGCCCACGCTGCAGCGCCCCGCCGCATTGACCACGCGCCACCAAGGCACGTCGTCCGGGCATTGATGCATGGCCCAGCCCACGGCCCGGGCGCTGAGCGGCGGGTCCGCGTGGTCCGCGAGCTGGCCGTAGGTCATCACGCGCCCTGGCGGAATGGCGCGGACGAGCGCGTAGAGCGGCGCGTAGCGGGACGAAGTCACGCGCGCAGCGTGGCGCGCTTCAGGCCGCCGCGCGAAGGCGCGCCGTCACGGACTCGATGGCCTCGCGAAGGGCCTGCAGCCGCACGGGCTTGGCGAGGAACCCGTCCATGCCGGCGGCGAGGCAGCGGGCCTCGTCCTCCTTCATGGCGTTCGCCGTCAGCGCGAGAATGATGGGCTGCCGGAGCGACGCATTGGCGCGAATGCGCTCCGTCGCCGTGACGCCGTCCATGACGGGCATCTGCATGTCCATGAGCACGAGGTCGTAGCTCCGCTCGGCGACGTGCTCGACGGCCTCGGCGCCGTTGCCCGCGACGTCCGGATGAATCCCGAGGCGCTCGAGGAGCTTCGTGGCCACCTTCTGGTTCACGGCGTTGTCCTCGACGAGAAGCACGCGCAGAGAGAAGGCCTCGAGGTCCATCCCGGACGGCAAGGCACTGGCGTCGGGCAAGGTCTCGCCCAGGGAGCGCAGCACCCGTCGGAGCAGCGGCTCCCGCCGGAGGGGAAGCATGAGAGCATCAGCGGTGGGTTCGAGGCGGGTCTGGAGGGCCACGTACCTGGCGCCCGGAGGGCAGGCCGCCGCAGCCTCCGGAGGCCCAAAGGCAAGGTCGCAGAAGCCTTCGCCGCTCCCGGTCCTCTCATCGATGACCTCGGCTCCCACGCGCCGGAAGACCTCCCGGGCGTATGCCTCCGCGGGAAGATAGTCGAGGGAGAGGGCCAGCCTCCGCCCGCCGAGAACCCTCCGCGCCGCCTCATCGAGAGGGCTCGCCTCCGCGGCGACCGCCGCAAGGTGAACGTCGAAGAAGAAGGTGCTGCCCTGACCGGGAACGCTCTCGACACCGATGTCGCCGCCCATGCACTCCACGAGCCGCCGGCAAATGGCCAGACCGAGCCCCGTGCCGCCGAAGCGCCGCGTGATCGACGCATCAGCCTGCGTAAAGGCCTGAAAGAGCCGCGCCTGCTGGTCCTCGCTGATGCCGATGCCCGTGTCGTGTACGGAGAGCACGACCTGCCCCGGCTCCGCGCCCGCGTGCACGGACAGGAGCACCTCGCCTTCGTCGGTGAACTTCACCGC
>JBCCAW010000688.1:0-2896 GCA_039814655.1 Myxococcota bacterium
CCCCCCATGCCCCGTCCGCCCCCGGGCCCCCACCCGGGCCCGGGGCCCCCCCCCGGCGCGGCCCCCGGCGCTGCCCCCAAGCGAGGTCCCTTGCGGGCCTCTCCTTCCCGTTCGAGAGCAGCCTTCGAAGAGCCCCCCCGGAGACCTTCCATGAGTGGAAAGCCCATCGCAAACGACGACCCGCCCCCCGCCGAGCGCGGCATTCGGCGCTCGGACCACCGGCGCTTCGACGGCCACCGCGGCGGCGCCCGCGTCCTCTTCGGCGCCGGCGCCCTCGCGCAGCTCCGCACGCTGCTCCCGGAGCGCGGGAAGGCGCTCGTGGTGGTCTCACCGGGTCGGCGCGCCCTCGGTGAGCGTGCCCTGGCCCTCCTCGGCGACCGGGCCCACGGCCTCTTCGCTGGCGCCCTTCCTCACGTGCCCGAGGCCACGGTCGCCGACGCCGCCGAGGCGCTCGCGGGCGCAAAGGCCCTCGTCGCCCTCGGCGGCGGCTCGGCCATCGGCCTCGGCAAAGCCCTAGCGCTCGGCGGGGACGAGCTGCACTTCGTGGCCGTCCCCACCACCTACGCGGGCTCCGAGATGACGCCCATCTACGGGATCACCGGCGCGGACGGGAAGGTCACGGGGCGCGACGCCCGCGTGCAACCGAAGGCCGTGCTCTACGACCCCGAGCTCACGACGGGCCTCCCCGTGCCCGTGTCGATGGCCAGCGGCCTCAACGCCATCGCCCACGCCGTCGAAGCCCTTTACGCGCCTGGTGTCGATCCCCTCGTCGCCCTCACCGCGGAGGAGGCGATCCGTACGCTGCATCGCGCCCTCCCCCGCGTGAAGGAGGCCCCGGGCGATCTCCGCGCCCGCGCGGACGCGCTCTACGGCGCGCACCTCGCAGGCCACGTGCTCGCCGAGAGCGCCATGGGGCTCCACCACAAGCTCGCCCACGTGCTCGGCGGCCGCTTCGGCCTGCCGCACGCGGAAACGCATGCGGCGCTCCTCCCGTACGTCGTCGCCTACAACCACGACGGCGCGAAACCCGCCATGGCCCAGCTCCGTCAGGCGCTCGGCCTCGGCGCTCACGCGGACCCGGCCCGCACGCTGCACGACTTCGCGCGGCGCCTCGAGGCCCCGACCCGCCTCGGATCGCTCTCCCGCGACGAGGTCCCGGAAGCCGCCCGCCGGGCGACGGCCCAGGCCTACGCCAACCCCGTGGCCCTGGACGAACGCAAGCTCCGCGCGCTCCTCCATGACGCCCGGCTGGGGCTCCCGCCGCGGAGCGGCGCCCGTACGCTGGAGATCGAAACGGACGGCCCGCACGGCCCGCTCCCGCTCCGCCTGCGCGGCACGCCCCTCGACGAGGCCCAGGTCGCGCTGGTCGCCGTGCACGGCCGAGGCAGCGACGCTGCGCAGTTCCTGGACCGCCTCGAGGCGGTGCTCCGCGCCGAGGACGGGCGCCAGGCCGAGCGC
Source organism: Myxococcota bacterium (assembly GCA_039814655.1). Lineage (GTDB taxonomy): Bacteria > Myxococcota_A > Polyangia > Polyangiales > Houyiibacteriaceae > CALCTH01. The sequence continues at coordinate 1,459 of JBCCAW010000688.1, forward strand.
ATCGCACTCCTCGCGGTCCAGGCCGACGACCGCTCCTGGTACCCGAAGGGCTTTCTCGCCCCCGAGGCCGACAATGGACCTGCGCTCGCGAGCGCGCTCGCCAAGGTGCACGCGGCCCTCACCCACGCGGCGGGCGCCCTCGGCCCGGAGCGCGTGGTCCTGGCCGGCTTCTCCCAGGGCGCCTGCCTCGCGCTCACGGCCATGGGTGAATGGCACCGTGGGGGAGGCGCCAACCTCGGCGGCGTGGCTGCCTTTAGCGGCGCGCTCATCGGCGACACGCTGGACGCGCACCTACCCGAACGTTTGGACGGCCAGCGGGTTCTCCTTCGCGGCGCCCGGCATGACGAGTGGGTGCCGACGGATCGCCTCGTGGCGAGCGCCGAAGCCCTCGCCGACCGCGGCGCGCGCGTCGACTACGCCGTGGAGAGTGGCGGCGAACACACCCTCAGCGAGACCTCCCAGCAGAAGCTCCGGGGCCTCGTCGCCGCGGCCCGCGCAGGGGCGCTCGCGGCGGTCTACCGGCCCGGCGCCACGCTGAGCTACCAGACGGGCTTCCGCGCCACGATGCAAAGCGAGGCCCTGCCCGGCGCGCTCCCGACGGAGCAGGCGTCGCCCCGCCAACCCGCCTACGGCCTGCACGCCGAGCAGGTGAACTCCGTGGGCTTCACGGTGAAGCGAGAGCACAACTTTCGCAGCTGGCTCTACCGCATCCGCCCGAGCGTGCTGCAGTCGGACTTCGCTCCCTACGAGGGCAACCCCCGCTTCGTCGGCCGCTTCGAGCACGGGGTTCCCGATCCGAACCTCCGCCGCTGGAAGCCCCAGCCGATCCCCACGGCAGGCCGCGTCGACTTCGTGGACGGCCTCACCACCTTCGCTGGCCAAGGGGACCCGGACACGCGCCAGGGCCTCGCCATTCACCTCTACGCCTGCAACGCCTCCATGGAGGACCGCGTCTTCTACGACGCCGACGGCGAGCTCCTCGTGGTGCCCCAGGAAGGCGCGCTCCGCGTGCGGACCGAGCTCGGCCTGCTCGACGTGGCGCCGGGGCAGGCGCTGGTGCTCCCGAAGGGCCTCAAGTTCGCCGTGGCCCTCACCGACGGCCGGGCCCGCGGCTACGTGCTCGAGTCCTACGCCGGCGCCTTCCGGCTCCCGGAGCGCGGCCCCATCGGCGCCAACGGCCTCGCCGACGCGCGGCACTTCGAAGCCCCCGTCGCCGCCTTCGAGCACGCGCTCCGGCCCACGGAGCTCATCGCCAAGACCGCCGGCTCGCTGCACCGCGCGACCTTGGACCACTCGCCCTTCGACGTCGTCGCCTGGTGGGGCAACTGGGCGCCCTACCGCTACGATCTCCTCCGCTACAACGCCATGGGCGCGGCGATGCGAGGGGCTCAGAAGGGCTTTGCATTCAGGGCTACAAACCATCCACTGGATGGTTTGC
>JBCCAW010000390.1:0-5672 GCA_039814655.1 Myxococcota bacterium
GGGCCGGGCCCGAGGGCGCGGTTTCGGGGGGGGCCCCCGCGGCACTCCCTCCGGGCGCCGAGGGTCCTTTCGGAATGCACCCTGTGCAAGACGGCCCACCCCGAGCGAGCGGGCGGCGCCAGGTCTAGGCACCCGGCGGGTGCCCGCCAGAGCCCGCGTCGGGAAGTCACCTTGCCGGGACGGGCGCGTTACCGTCTAATCGCGGCCATGTCAGGGGTCCAAGGCGGCGCGCCCTCCGCGCCGGCGGAGGGTGGTGCACCTGCGCCCTCGCCGCTCAAGCGCATCGACGACGCGATCTTCGCCGTCGAACAAGCCGTCATCGCGGCGTTCCTCTCGGCCATCGCCGTGATGGTCTTCATGGACGTCGTCTACCGGCGGCTCATCGCGCCGGACAGCAAGGTCGGGGGCATCGTCGCGGGCTTCCTCGGGGAGACGGACCCGGCGGCGCGCGCCGAGATCGACGCGAACGTGGCGCCCTGGGTGTCCCTGGTGGTCGGCGTGCTCGCGCTCTGGCTCGCCTTTTGGGGCGCCCGGCGACAGGTCGCGGAGCCCGGCGCACCGGAAGCCAACCCCAAGGCCGGCTACCGGGACCCGGCGCAGACGACGAGCGGTGGCGGCTTCGACGGCAAGGCGCTCGCCTACGCCCTCGGGACCGGGGCCGCGCTCTACGGCGTCGGCTCGCTCATGACCTGGCGGCGCAAGGAGACGACGGAGTTCGGCGAGGAGATGGTGAGCGTGGTGCCGTCCTGGGTGGTCTACCTCGGCCTCGCCGCGGTCCTCGCGCTCACCTACGTGCTGGGCCGCCCCGCGGAGGAGCGCGGCAAGGCCGGCGCCCAGGCCGGCGTCGGCTTCCTGGCCTTCGCGGCCCTCGCCATCAGCGCCTTTCCCGAAGGCTACAGCGGGTCGAAGGAGCTCTCCCTCGTGATGCTCCTTTGGGTGGGCTTCCTCGGCGCCTCCGTGTGCGCCTACCAGGGCAAGCATCTGCGCATCGAATCGCTCCAGAAGGTCGTGCCGCCCCGCTTCTCCCGCTACAGCGACGCGCTCGGCCATCTGGTGACGGCGGCCTTCTGCGGCTTCGTGGCCTACCTTGGATACGGCTACGTCTTCAGCGAGACCTTCGGGTTGCGCGCCCTCGGCGGCGTCTACGAGATGACCGGCATCCCGCAGTGGATCGGCGCGCTCGCCATCCCCGTCACCTTTGCGATGACGACGCTGCGCTTCGTCGCCGCCGCCGTGAGCGCGCTGCGGGGCGGCTCCTACGGCCGCGCCGTCGGCGAGGCCGACGAGGTGCTCGAAGAGCTGAGGGCGAAGAGCGACGACGACGCCGGCGGCGCGAAGGCCGCGGAGGTGACGGCATGAGCGCCGCCGCCGCCCCCGCGCCGAGCGCGCCCGCCAAGAAGAAGTCGCCGCTGGCCGTGGCCATCGTGCTCGGCCTCGCCGTGGGCCTCTCCCTCTTCGGAGGCCAGGCGGGCCTCGCCGTCGCCGTGCTGCTCGTCGCCGGCGTGCTCGGCTCGCCGCTCTTCGCGCTCATCGGCGCCATCGCCGCGGTGATGATGACCTTCGACGGCGCCGACGAAGCGGCGGACTTCTATCCGCTCGTCGAGAACATGGTGCGCCTCGGCGACAACCAGGCGCTCCTCGCCGTGCCCCTCTTCATCATGAGCGGCGCGCTCATGGCCGAGGGCGAGATCTCGAAGAAGCTCATCTCCTTCGCTCAGGCCGTCGTCGGTTGGGTACCCGGCGGCCTCGCCATGAGCGCCGTGCTGGCCTGCGTCTTCTACGCCGCGATCAGCGGCTCGAGCCCGGCCACGGTCATCGCCATCGGCACCATGATGGGGCCCACGCTCGTGAAGGCGAAGTACGGCGAGCACTTCGCCCACGGCCTGCTGACGAGCGCCGGGAGCCTCGGGATTCTCATCCCGCCCTCGATCCCGATGATCCTCTACCCGATCGTGAACCAGAAGGCGTTCATCCAGGTGGAGCGCCTCTTCATGGCCGGCTACGGGCCCGGGCTCTTGCTCGCCGCGATCCTCATGGGGGCCTGCTTCGTGGCCGGCGTGCGCCGCCGCGCGGAGGACGGGCTCACGCTCGGCCAGTGTCTCTTCCGCGGCGGCCTCTTCCTCTTCTTCCCGCTCTGCTTCTTCTCGGCCTTCGAGGGCGGCCTCGGCCTCCTGCAGGTCCTGGTGCAGCTCGCCGTCTACTTCACGGTCATCGGCAAGCTCACGGACTTCCGCTTCGCCGCGGTGGCCCGGACCGGCGTCGACGGCTTCTGGGCGCTGCTCTTCCCCTTCGCCATCTACTTCGGCATCCAGTCCGGTATCTTCAACGCCGTCGAGGCTGCAGCGCTGAGCGTCATCTACGCGGTGGTGGTCGAGGTCTTCATCTACCGCTCGCTGAAGCTCTGGGACGCGCCGCGCATCTTCCAGGGCACGGGCGTGCTCCTCGGGTCGCTCCTCGTGATCATGGTGACGGCCCTCGCCTTCGCTGGAATCCTCGAAGAGCGGAAGGTGCCGGAGAAGCTCATCGAGGCCGTGGCGAGCCTCGACCTCAGCTACTGGCAGTTCCTGCTGCTGCTGAACGGCCTGCTGCTCCTCGTGGGCATGGCCATGGACATCTTGAGCGCGATGTTCGTCTTCGTGCCCTTGCTCTGGCCCATCGCGGCGAGCTTCGGCATGGACCCGATGCACTTCGGCATCGTCTTCATCGTGAACCTCGAGATCGGCTACCTCACGCCGCCCATCGGGCTGAACCTCTTCGTTGCGAGCACGCTCTTCGAACGAAGTCTCGGCCACATGATGCGCGCGGTGGTGCCCTTCATCGGGCTGATGATCGTGGGCCTCGGCATCGTGACCTACGTGCCCGCGGTGAGCGTGGGCCTCGCCTACCGGCTGCTGGGCGAAGAGCCTCCGGCGCCGGCGGCCGTCGACACCGGGGACGGTGCGCTTGACGACGACGGCAGCGACGGCAGCGACGACGGCGACGGCGACGTGCTCACGCTGGAAGAGATGATGGAGCTCGCCGAAGACGAAGACGAAGGCGGCGGCGGCGACGGCGAGGAGCGTGTGCTCACGCTCGAGGAAATGATGGAACTCGCCGAGGAAGAGGACGCGGCGGCGGACGACACCGCGGCGGACGACACCGCGGCGGACGACACCGCGGCGGATGAGCAAGTGGCGGATGAGCAAGTGGCGCCCGATCCCGGCCGCCCGCTCACCCTCGAAGAGATGATGCAACAGGCCGGCGTCGACTAGCCTCGGCGAAGGGACACGAGTGCATCGGCGAGACGAGCGGCTCCGTCGTCGTCGCTACACCCTCTGGGGCCTGCGAGAGGGCGACGCAGGGTTCGCGCATGGCGGCGCGCGCCGAGCCCGGGCGCCGCGACGCTCAAGGCCGCGCCTCACCCGCCGTTCCTCTCCGGTCATGACGGCCATGCATGCCAGGTCCTATGCCGCGGGAGGCCTCGCGGACAACGTGCTGGAAGAGCTCTGGTTCGGCGACGACGACCCGCTTCGGGACGTGCGCACGGCCAGCGAAAGCATGGCCGCGGCCACAGCGAAGGCCACGGGTCTCAAGCCCTTTCCCGCCGTCGCGCAACACGTGCTGGGCCTGCTGAGCAACCCGAAGGTCGACATCGCCGCGCTCAACGAGTCGCTGGAAAAGGACCCGGTGCTCGCCTCGCAGCTGCTCCGGCTGGCCAACTCGGCGCTCTTCCGCCCGGCCGTGCCCTACGCGAGCCTCGAGGCCGCCATCGTGCGCCTGGGTACGCAGACCGTGCAGGAGCTGGTGGCCTCCGTGGCCATGATGAGTCTCTTCGAGGACACGCACTCGCCGGCCGAGTCCATGCGTGACCATGGCGCGGCCGTGGCCGCCATCGGGCGCATTCTCGCGCAGTCCGTTCGCTACCGCGGCGTGGGCACGGTGTTCCTCGCCGGGCTCATGCACGACGTGGGCAAGCTCATGATCCACCAGGTGGGCGAGTTCGACTACAACACGCTCGGCAAGGACCTGGGCGAGGCGGACCGCACGCACCTCATCGAGCGCGAGACCCTCGGCTACGACCATGCGGTGATCGGCGGGCACGTGCTGGACGCCTGGCACTTGCCGCCCGCGCTCTGCCGCGCCGTGGCCTGGCATCACCAGCCGGGCCGAGCGCTCTCCGAGGGCACGGAGGACGACGGCATGGTCGTTTCCCTCGTGCGCATGGCGGACCACATCGAGTACCAGCTTCGCAAGAGCCGGGAGCCGGACCCGGAGTTTCTCGCGCACCTCGCGGCGAGCAGCGACAACGCGACCGCGGACTTCAGCGCCGACGTGCTCGAGGCGCTCTGGCCGAAGATCACCGAGAGCGTCGACGAGCTGCTCTCCGTGCTCGTGGGCTGACGCGTTTCGTGCCTGCGCGCGTCGGGGGGGCGCGGTAGGCTCGCGCCCTCATGGGCTACACGGTCCTCGCGCGGAAGTATCGGCCGCAGACCTTCGACGAGCTGGTCGGCCAGGAGGCCATCGCGCGGACGCTCGCTGGCGCCATCGCGACGGGGCGCGTGGCCCACGCCTTTCTCTTCACCGGCGTCCGGGGCGTCGGCAAAACCACGACGGCTCGGCTCCTGGCGAAGGGGCTCAACTGTGAAAAGGGCCCTACGGCCACGCCCTGCAACACCTGCGCGGTCTGCCGGGACATCACCGCCGGCGTGGACCTCGACGTGCAGGAGATCGATGGCGCGTCGAACAACGGCGTGGACGACGTACGCAGGCTCCAGGAGACCCTGCCCTTTCGGCCGGCGCGGGACCGCTTCAAGATCGTGATTGTCGACGAGGTACACATGCTCTCGTCCGGGGCCTTCAACGCCTTCTTGAAGACGCTCGAGGAACCGCCGGAGCACGTGAAGTTCATCTTCGCGACGACGGAGGCGCACAAGGTCCCGGTGACGATTCGCTCGCGCTGCCAGCGCTACAACTTCCGGCTGATTCCCCAGGCGGTGATCGGCGCCCGCGTGCGCACGATCCTCGACGCCGAAGGCATCGAAGCGGACGAGGACGCGGTGGCCCTGGTGGCCCGGGAAGCCGCGGGCTCCATGCGCGACGCGCTGACGCTCCTCGACCAGACCGTGGCCCTCGCCGGGACGACGCTCGTCGGCGCGGAGCTGGCACGGCACCTGGGCATCGCCGGTCGAGAGGCCGTGCACGGAGTGGCCCAGGCGCTCCTCGCTGGAGACGCGCGGAAAGCGCTCGAGCAGGTCGACGAGCTGGTGAGCCAGGGCGTGGACCCGCTCCATTTCGTGCGCCAGGTGCTCCAGCTCGTGCGCGACCTGGTGGTGATTCGCGTCGCCCCGGACGCGGAAGGCCTCGTGGACATGGTGCGCGAGGAGAAGGAGCGCGCCCGAGCGCTCGTGGAGCCCCTGGATGCGTTGGAGCTTCAGCGAAGCTTCGCGGCGCTGACGAAGCTCGTGGACGAGGTTGGCAAGGCCTCGTCGCCGCGGCTCGTGCTGGAGATGGGCCTCGTGCGCATCGCGACGCGGCCCCCGCTCCGGCAGGTGTCCGAGCTCCTGGCGCGCCTCGAACGCCTCGAGGCCGGGGGCGGCGGCCCGCGCCCGGCGGGAGGAGGCGGCGCGGCGGGCCGGCGCGTGCGCCCGCGCGAAGGGGCGCGTCGACCGAGCCGGGCCCACGCGGACGACGAA
>JBCCAW010000762.1:0-2302 GCA_039814655.1 Myxococcota bacterium
CCGGTAGACGTCGTCGCCGACCTCTTCCACGTGGTGGTCGCCCGTCGAGAGATCCACGTGGAGCACGCGGCCGAGGACGCCCCCGCGGGGCGCATCACTGCTCATGGCGCCGAGCATAGGACACCTCGTCCGCCACACACGCCAGGCATCAGCCGGTCCGACCGCCAGAAAGCACCGACGGTGGACCGGACTCGAAACCGCGAAAGCGCTCTCGAAAAGGGGTAGCCGGTCCGACCGCCAGAAAACACCGTGGTAGGGGGACGAAATGGGCGTCTCCGCGCGGCACGTGCTCCAGCAGCTCCCTACCCTCGGCGCCATGGTCCGTGCCGGCGCACGCGATGCGCTCCGGGCCGTGAAGCGGCCGCCGGACGAGGCGCTGCCGGAGCTCCCGGGCCCCTGGATCACCGCCACGCTTCCGCCGCGGCAGCCGCTCATGACCGAGGTCTATGCCCGGCACGTTGGCGCCGACGCGCTCCGCTACGAGGGCCGCGTCCCGCCGCACCTCTTTCCCCAGTGGACCTTTCCCCTTCAGCTCGAAGCCATGCGCTCCCTGCCCTTTCCGCTCGGGCGCATGCTCAACGCCGGCGCCCGCCTCGAGGTCGACGAAGCGCTCCCCATGAACGAGCCACTGCAGGTGGCGACGCGCCTCGAGCGCGTGGACGCGAGTCCCTCGCGCGTGCTCGTCGAGTGCCTGAGCGAGACGGGAACGGCGCTCCGCCCCGCGGCGCAGCGGGCGCGCTTCCGGGCCATTCTCCCGCGCCGGGGGAGCGGCCAGCCCAAGAGCGCGATCCCCGACGACGCGCGGGAGCTCGCGCGCTGGACCATCCCCGTGGACGCGGGCCTCGACTTCGCCAAGCTCACCGGCGACTTCAACCCGATTCACTGGGTGCCGAGCTACGCGAAGGCCTGGGGGCTGGCGAACGTCATCCTCCACGGCTTCTCCACCCTGGCGCGCACCTGGGAGGGCCTCGCCCATCGCCTGGCGATGGAGCCGGGCTTGCTCGACGTGCGCTTCGAGCAGCCGCTCGTGCTGCCGGCGCAGGTCGGCCTCTTCGTCCGCGGCGACGCCCAGGAAGGCGAGGTGTGGGTGGGCCAGGCTCCCGGCGCGGCGCCGAGCATGCGGGGCACCTACCGGGCGCGCGGCAGGCGGCCCATGACGAAGCCGTCCGAATGAGTCGCTAGAACGGACGTTTCCGTCCCATAGTGGCCCGGCCTGGCCGCGAGCGTAGCCGGCCACGGGTCTCGCCCTACGATGAGGGCATGGAGAAGCGCCCCACATCCGTCCCCGGCCTCGTCCGCACCGTCGTTCTTCAGCGTTGGGAGAAGCTCGGCCGCGTCGGCCAGCTCGGCGTGATCGCCGCGTTCTTCGCCCTGCTCGGTGGGGCCTTCGCCCTCGCCGCGACTTCGATGTGCGGCGCCGGCGGATGCAACATGCGCCGGGCCGAGACGCCCTGTCATCTTTCGGCCGGCGCCACCGAGGAGCCGCCCTGCCCGTACTCCGCGGGAGCCACGGGCGAGGCGAACGCCGACGCCGAGGCCGCGCCCGAGGCGGAGCTCGCGGCGCACGGCGCCAGCCCCTGCGGCGGCTGAGCACCCTCCTCTCACCCTGAGCCCGACGTCGCGGCCCATGGCATGATGGGTCCATGACCCGGCGTCTATCCCGGCTGGTCACCGCTGGGCTCGCCTGCGGCGGGCTCGCAATGACGAGCGTCGCCGTCGTCGCTTGCGGCGATCCCGAGCCCGCGCCGGCGCTCGCTCCGGACGTCGCGCTCTGGGTCCAGAGCGACCTGACGCCCGGCGTCGAGCTGTCCAGCCTGGAGGTCTCCTGGGGTCCCGAGGACGGGGGGCGAGACGGGGTCGCGCGCTTCGACTTCGCTCCCGGCGACGACCTGGAGAGCGCCCCGCGCGAGCTGCTCCGCATCGCGCGCCCCTCCGCCGACGAGCCGCCGGTGCTGGTCCGGGTGGCGGCCGCGAGCCGGAGCGGCGACACCTCCGCGCTCTGGCGCGCCACGCTCCCGCCGGAGGTCGAGCGCCTCGACGCACGGCTCTTCCGGAGCTGCCAGGACACGCGTTGTGAAGCGGGCACACGCTGCCTCGCCGGCCGCTGCGTTCCGCCCGACTGCCTCCGCGGCGACGAAGCGAGCTGCCCGCCCGCGCAGTGCGTCGACGACGAGGACTGCGGCGCTTCGGACCCGGTCTGCACGCTCGCCGGCCGCTGCGACGCCGGGGCGTGTTTCGCGCGCGTGATCGGCTCGCGCTGCGGCCCGGGTCACGATTGTGCGCCCCGTCTCGGCTGCGTGCC
>JBCCAW010000280.1:0-7651 GCA_039814655.1 Myxococcota bacterium
CCGCCGGGTCCTCCGCGGAGCCGCCGCTGCTCGCGACGTAGGCGCCCAGTGCGCCGGCGCCGGCGACCAGCAAGACGGCGCGGCCATAGCCTCGCCCACTGGAAACCGGCTCCCGGGGCTCCGGCCGCGGGGCCTCGCCCGGGCGGCGCGTGGTCCGCCGGCGCGCCGGTGACTCCGGTCCCTGCATGCGGCTCTGCATACGCTGGGCAGAGCGGCGCGCGCGCAGCGCGCGAAGCGTCGTGCGCCGCGCGATCGGGCCCGGCGCAGCGCTCCGGCGGCCATGGACCCAAGGGACCGAAGTGCTCCGGCCACCAGCGGACCGAAGCGACGACCGGCGGACATCGCCAGGCCCATCAGCCGGCCGACGCCCTTTCGGATCACCGTGGCGAGGGCGCGCGCATCGCGGTGTACGAGAACGGCGAGGGGCTCGCGCTCGCCAGCGCCATCGGCGACGTAGGCCTCGCTCGGGCGCTCGGTCGCGGAGGCGGTCCCGTCGGACGTGGACGCAAGCCTCGCCGGCACCACGCCCGCCGTCGCGTCGTCCGTCGCCGTGGCGCTCGGGGCCGGATCCGCGCCGGCCTCGCCCTCCGCGTCCCAGGCCCTTCCCGCGTCGAGCGCCGCCGCGGGATCGGCCTCCAGCGCGTCGCTCGGCGCCAGCTCGCCCGGTTCCGGGTCGCGCGGCTCCGAGTCCACGCGCCGCGCGGGCTCCGAGTCCACGCGCCGCGCGGGCTCCGCCGCGGCCTCGGCCTTCGCTCCGGGCAGCGTGGAGGAGACCGTGGCCGGGTCGGCGCTCGGCTCGAGCGCGAGCGTGAGGACCAGCCGCGGCACCCCGTCCTCGACGCGGACGTCGATGCCCGCGAGGCGGCCGCGACGGCCCTCTTCCGTGACCAGGCCCGTCTCGAGCCGGAGAAAGGGGAGCGCCTGCTCCACGATCCAGCGCGTCTCTCCGGACGCCTCGGCCGGAAGCACGCGCACCTGATCCGCGTCGAGGGCCTGGGCCACGCCGTCGAGGCGGAGTCGAACGGTCCGGGGGGCGCCCTCGGCGGCCGGGTCGAACGCGGCCTCGAAGCCGTCCTCCGTATCGTCGAGGCCGAGCACCGCGAGCTCGTCGCTCCAGCGCTGCAAAATCCCGGCGATGGCCGACTCGCTTCCGCCCTCGAGGTTCGAGAAGCGGAGCCCGAAGGTGCCCAGCTGAGGGCCCCGATCTCGAGCCCAGACCACTTCCGCGCGGGCCTCCACGGCACCGCCGCCGGAAGGCACGGCGAAGCGGCACCGGAGCTCTTCGCCGACGGAGGGCACGACGGGCGCACGCACGGCCAAGCCGCCGAGGCCGACGTCGAGAGCGTCCGCCTCGAACTCCTCCGTGCCTTGGGCGCCCAGCGCGACGACCACGTCGTCGAGGGGGGCGCGCACCTGCGTCGGGTCCCTTCGTTCCGTTGCTGCATCCATGGGAGTCACCTCGCCAGGCCATCGCCGATTCCCGGGGCCGGGGACAAGTTTTCGGCAGCGGACCCGACGCCGGCGGGACCGGGGCCGGCCACCTTGACCCCGCCCGAGCGCCTGTCCTAGGGGAGCGAGATGGGCGTACGCCTCGTGCTCCGCTCGCGGCGGGCCCGGGAGGGTGAAGACGAGCCGCTCCGGTACGAGTTCGCCGGTCCGCGCGTGCTCATCGGCCGGCGGAGCGACGCGGACATCGAGCTCCCGCACCCGGCCGTGAGCGCGACGCACGCCACGGTCCGCGCCCAGGGCCCGCGCTTCGTGCTCGTGGACGAAGGCTCGACCAACGGCACGAAGGTGAACGGCACGCGCCTCCCGCCGGGGCGGCCGAAGTCGCTACGCAGTGGCGACCGCATCGACGTCGGGGTGTTCGAGCTCCTCGTGGAGCTCGGACCTACGGGCGAAGGGACGAGCGCCGAGCGCACCGCCGCCTTCGCCCGGCGCCTTCTGCGCCAAGCCCTGGCGGGCATGGACGACGCGCCGGAGCCGCCCACGCTGGTCGTGATGCACGGACCGAGCGCGGGGCAGAAGCTCATTCTGCCCGCGGCACCGGCGCGCCTCGTCCTCGGCCGCGACGAGACCTGTGACCTGACCTTGCCGGATGGGGACTGCTCCCGGGAGCACGCGGAGGTCGTGCACGACCTCGACGGCGTGCTCCTGCGCGACCTCGGCAGCAAGAACGGCACCTTTCGCAACGGCCACGAGCTCCGCGAGGGGCGCCTCAAGGACCGGGACGAGCTTCGCCTCGGGGCGACGTTCTTGAGCTTCGAGGACGAGGCCGAAGCCCGCCGGCGTGAGCTGCACGGCCAAGAGGACTCGCCGCTCGGGGAGCCTCCGGCCATGGAGGGGCGACCGACGGCGCCGGAGGCTCCCGCGCCGAACCCCGCGGGCGGCGCCCCGGGCCCGGCAGAAGGCGCCCGGGACGAGGGGCCGAAGGACCGGGAGCCCGAGCCGGAGGAGCCGGACTCGGCGGCGCCCGCGCGGGTGGACCTCAGGCAGGGGACCGTGCCGCAAGCGCCGGGTGCCCCCCGCAGTCTCCGGGCACGTCCCCGGCGCGCCGCCTCGGCGGACCTCGTGCTCTACCTGCTGGCCGGCGCCGTGCTGGCGATCAGCCTCGCCGGCCTCGTGTGGCTCCTGCGGTATTAGCGGGAGACGTCTCGCAGCTAGCCTAGACCGCCCAGCCCAGCAGGAGGCGCAGCGTGGGTCCGAAGCGGGGGCCCGGCGCGCCGCGCATCCGGGCCCCGGCCGCGAGGCCGATTTGCGCGCCCTGGAAGACCCAGCGGTAGCCGAGCTCGAAGGAGAGCGATGCCTCTACGTGGTCTCGCCGGTCGTTGCCTTGCGCCGGGAGCCATCGCCCCTCGCCGAGGAGCGCGAGCTCGAGGCCCTCGAGCCCCCGGCCGAGAGGATGAAAGGTGAGCCCCAGGCCGAGCCCGGGGCCGCGCCCGCGGTGCCATGCTGGCATGGCGACGGTCCCGAAGAAGCGATTGAGCGAGAGGTCGAGGCGGAGCCCGTGGGCCCCGAAACCCTGGGCCACGGCGTCCACGGACACGCCATGGGCGACCCACGGCGTGCCCGGGTCCGTGCGGGCGGCGAGGCTGGGCGCTGGCGCGTCGGCCCGCGCGTTGGCTGCCGGGAGCGCGAGCAGGAGGGTGCACAAGGACCCGGCCAAGGCCGGGGCGAGGCGAGGGAGAAGGCGCACGAGGGGACTCCGGGGTGGGGGGACGAGGCCTTTGCTCGCCGCGGGCAGGCTTCGGTTGCGCGCCCCGGAGCCACCGTGGTTATTTCGTGCGCCGCGGGCGGTGATGAAGCTTCTCTCCCCTCCTGCGTCCGACGATGACCACCATGCGTGCCTCCGCCCTTTCGCTCGCCGCTCTTCTCCTCGGCTCCGTCGCAGGCTGCGGAGGGGGCGCCTTCAGCTCCCCTCGCCGCCGCGTCGCGCCCCAGCCCATGGGTACCGCGCCGGGACCGGGGACGACGGCGATCACCAATCCAGCCGCCACGGGCGCCTCGGGCACGCCCCTCGCCCGACTCAACGCCGTCGACGCGCACCTGAGCCAGCGCGGCTACACGCGGGTGGGTCCGGCGGTGCGCAACGCCAACATGGCGGCCGGCGGCCTCGTGGCCTACGCCGTCGATGGCCAGCCTGGGCAGTGCTTCGTCGCCGTGGCTCTGGCCTCCAACACGTCGGACCTGAACATCATCGTCCTGGACCCGCGCGGCCAGGACATCGGCCACGACGTGATGCCCGACGCCAACCCGCACGTGCGCGTCTGCCCCGCGCAGCCGGGTCGACACATCGCCCGCGTGCAGATGGCCCGCGGCGGCGGCGAGTACTACTACGCGCTCTACCAAGGCGCGCCGAACAGCGACCCTCAGCTGGCGGCCTTCTTCGGCACCGCAGCGCCCGGCGCCCCCACCGCGCCGCAGGTGGCCGAACGCAGCAGCGACGTGGACATGCGGCTCGCGGGCTACGACCGCGAGCTGGCCAACGAGCGCTATCAACGGGCCGGGGACACGCGGGGCGTGGTGCTGGGCGACGGCGAGGACCGGCGCTTCCCGCTAAACTTGGAGCAGGGCTATTGCTACGCCTTCGCCAGCGTGGCCGGCGAAGGCGCACGGGACGCGGATCTCTACATCCTCAACGGCGCCGGCGAGACGATACAGAGCGACACGCGCGTCGACCGGGACGCGGTGGTTCGCTACTGCCCGCCTTCCGGGGGCTCCTTCGTGCTCCGGGCGCTGCTCTACGACGGGGCGGGCCCGCTCTTCATCGCGGGTTGGGTCCAGAGCCAGACGGGAACCACGGCTCCCGCGGCGACCGGCGGCGACGTGATCTCCAGCCAGTCCACGGCCGGCGGCGGCGTGGCCGAGGCCTTCGCGCTACGCGACGCGGACATCCGCGCGCGAGGCTACGAACCCTACGGCGACCAGGCCGCGGGCCAGCTCGCCCCGGGTCAATCCGCGGAGCAGGTGATCCGCCTCGAAGGCGGAAAGTGCTACGCGCTCGTGGCGACCGGCGACAACGGGGTCCGCGACCTGGACCTCGCGGTGGTCGACGCGCGAGGCAACGAGGTCGACCGGCATGGCGGCGCGGGCGCGTCGGCGACGGTCCGCGTCTGCGCGCCCTCCACCGGCGAATACCGCGCGCAGGTCCGCATGGCCGATGGCGGCGGGGACTACCTGGTGCAGGCCTACCGCTGGCCCCGGGGCACGCGCGGGCCCTTCAACCTGAGCGGCCTCATCTACGTTCGCCTCGCCGAGGTGACGTCCTTGCTCAGCGTCGAGGGCTACGAGCCCGATGCCAACTTCTCCCCGGGCCAGGGGACGATCCGGAGCCAGGGCGGCAGCGCATCGCACACGCTCGAGCTCCCTGGCGGGCGCTGCTACGCGGTGCTCGCCGTGGGCGGCGACGGCGTCGTGGACCTGGACCTGCGTCTCCGGCAGGGCGCCCAGGAGCTTGGCGGCGACACGAGCGTGAACGCCTTCCCGGACGTACGCACCTGCGTGGCGAGCCGAACGCAACTCACGCTGCAGATCGAGGCCCGGGCTGGTCAGGGCGACTATTTCTATCAGGTGTTCAGCCGCGACGGCTGAGCGCGGGGAGGCGCGACGGGTGCACGCGACGGAGACGTGACGCACGTCCTTCGGCCTCGCGCAGCCGCTGTTGGAAGGCCGCGGAGGCGCCGGCTCGCGAGGCCAGGGCAGCCCGGAGGGCCAGCGCCTCGTCGGGCTCCGAGCATACCAAGAGCAGGTCGCAGCCGGCCTCGAGGGCCGCGACGCCGGCGCCGACGACGCCATGGGCGTCCCGTACGGCCGCCATCTCGAGGTCGTCGCTGAGCATGGCGCCGGCGAAGCCGAGCCGGCCACGCGCGAGCTCCGTGAGCACGGCGCGAGACAGCGTCGCCGGGACGCCGGGGTCCAGGGCGTCGTAGACCACGTGCGCGCTCATCCAGGCCGGGAGCGCGAGGGCGCCACGAAAGGCCGCGAGCTCGACGGCGTCGAGGCGGCCCCGGTCGTGGCGCACCCGCGGGAGCGCGAAGTGCGAGTCGAGGGACGTGTCCCCGTGGCCAGGGAAGTGCTTGGCGCAAGCGTCCACGCCCGCCGCGGCGAGGCCGGCGCCGAAGGCTCGGCCGTGGCGCACCACGTGCGCCGGCGTGCGCCCGAAGGCCCGGTCGCCGATGACCGGGTTCGCGTCGTGGGTATGCACGTCGAAGACCGGGGCCAGGTTGAGGGAGATGCCCGCGCCACGGAGCGCGCGGCCCTGGGTCTCGGCGATGCGCCGCGTCGCCTCCGGCGTGCCGCGCCCGAGAAGCGCGGCCGCGGGGACCTTCGGCATGGGCGCACCGAGCCGGGCCACGCGGCCGCCCTCCTGATCGATGGCGACGATCAGGCCTTCCGGCGGGCTCGGCAGACCCTCCACCAGGGCGCGCGCCGCCGCGGGCGTGCGCGCGTTGCGAGAAAAGAGCACCACCCCGGCGAGGGCGCGGTGACGGAGGGCCTCCGCAAGCCTCGGCGGCGGCGAAGCCTCGGGAAAGCCCGCGACGATCACCCGGCCAGCGAGGCTTTCGAGCTCGTCCGCGCGCATCGCCCCAGCCTGCCCCCGGCGTCACGCCCTGGCGAGCCGAGGCTTCCGCGGGGCCCGTCAGGCGGACCCGGATTGCGAGGGCGCAGTGGGATTGCTACGCCTCCGTGGCGGGCGTGAGGTCCGCGGGTCCTTCGGGACCGCCACCAGCTACGGACCGCCGGGCCTTCGCGAGCCCCGCGCCCGAGCCCCCGCCGGTCGGCTCGCCTTTTGCGGCCCGGCGGATGAGCATCGGGCCCGGACCGACCCGAGAGCACCACGGCGGGCTCCAAGGAGTCCCCCATTTCTACCCCCGACGCGAGCGCCGACCACGACACCTGGCGCGATGAACGGGCCCCGCGGCGAGCGCGGCGCCCGGAGCCCGCCCCCAGCGCCGCCTCCCTGCCCGGCCCGCCCCCGGCCCGCTACGCCATCGCGCTGCCGGAGACGCATATGGACCCGGACGCGGTGAAGGTCATCAAGCGCCTCACCCGCCATGGCCACATCGCGTACCTCGTGGGGGGCGGTGTGCGGGACCTGCTCCTCGGCCGCCGTCCGAAGGACTTCGACGTGGCGACCAGCGCCCGGCCCGGCGAGGTCCGGAAACTCTTCCGGAACTGCCGCATCATCGGCCGTCGCTTCCGCCTGGCGCACATCCTCTTCGGCGAAGGGAAGATCATCGAGACGGCGACCTTCCGCCGGGATCCCGCGCAGGAGCTCGAGCTGCTGCCCTACCCGGCCTGGCCCGAAGGCGCCGCCCGGGACGGCGAGCGCCCGGTCAAGCTGGCGCCGCAGCGGAGTGAACGCGCGGAAGACGAAGACCTGCTGATCCGCAACGACAACGTCTTCGGACACCCCTACGAAGACGCGATTCGCCGGGACTTCACCATCAACGGCCTCTTCTACGACTTCGAGCACGGAGAGGTCATCGACTACGTGGGCGGCATGCCGGACCTCCGAGGCCGCGTCGTGCGCACCATCGGCGATCCGGACGTGCGTTTCCGCGAGGACCCGGTGCGCATTCTCCGGGCGGTGAAGTTCAGCGCACGCATCGACATGGGCATCGACCCGGAGGTCTACGACGCCATGGTCGACTTCCGCTACGAGCTCGGCCGCTCGGCCACCCCGTCGGCGCCACGGGCGCGCGGCTCCTCCTGTCCGCCGCGCACGAGCTCGAGGTCGGGGACCACGAGCTCACCCTCGCGACTCTCTGCATCGGCGGCGGCCAGGGGGGCGCCGTGCTCCTGGAGCGCATCTCGTCATGATGGACCTCAGCCAGTTCCCGAGTCCCGAGGACGCGCCCGAGCCGGGCGCCTGCGTGCGGATCGAGCGGCCCGAGCCCGGGCTCGCCGTCCTCGTCCTCGACGCGCCCCACCGCAGCTTCTCCGTCCTCGACGCGCCGATGCTGCGCGACCTCGACGCCGCCTTCACCGAGCTGGAGGGCGACCCCGACATCGAAGGCGTGGTGATCACGGGCCGCAGGACCGACCAGTTCCTCGCCGGTGCCGACGTCGAGGCGATCGCGCAGATCACGGACCCGGGCGTGGTGCGCAGGGCCGTCATGCAGGTGCACGACCTGTTCGCGCGTCTCGC
>JBCCAW010000338.1:0-6483 GCA_039814655.1 Myxococcota bacterium
CACCGCGCTGCCCGACGCCGCGCCGCCCGACGCCGCGCCGCCACCGCCGGCCTGCGGCGCCGGAGCCACCGCCGCGCCGTTCACCTCGAGCACGTAGGCGCCGCTCTCGCCGGGCTGGTAGCTCGTCACCAGCACCCGGTGTGGCCCAGAATGGTGCACGGACCACGAGAGGCCGGCGCTGAGGTCTCCGCTGCCCGGGTTGGCGTCGTCGTTGTCGAGCTGGTTGCCGCCGGGCTCGTGCACGATGAGGTAGGGGTCGAAGTCCGCGCTGCGAAGCGCCAGACTCACGCGCTGCCCGGCCTCGAAGGGCAGGTCGTACTCGTCGTAGAACTCGCCGCTGCCGAGCTGCCGGTCGCCCTGCTCGAGCTGACCGCGGAGCTCGCCGCCTGCTGCGCCGCCCGCGCCGCCGCTCGGCGCGGCCACCGCCGGGCCCGGACCGGGCTCGTAGACCTTGAGCCGGTAGGCGCCGCTCATGTCGCCGCGGTAGCTCGTGGCCACCAGGTGGTAGGTGCCCGCGAGCGGGAGCCGCACGTCGAGGGCCGAGTCGAGGCCGCCGCCGTGGTCGTCGTTTTCCCAAAGCTCGCCCTCGGGCCCGAAGAGCATCACGTAGCTGTCGAGGGCGTCGCTCTCCATCTCCACCATCAGCTCGCGCCCGGCCTCGGCCACGAAGCGGTAGACGTCCGCGAGCTCGCCGCTCGGCAGGCGCAGGTCGCCTTCCTGAAGCGCCGCCTGCTGCTGCTGGCCGAGGGCCAGCTGCGCCGAAGGCGCGGCCGTGGCCGGCGGCCGATGGTGCGGCCGCGAGAGGCTCGGGAAGCGGAAGCCGTCCGTGCGCGCGTCTTCGCTCAGCTCCGCGCGGTAGGCGAGCGTCACGCCCGCGGGCGCGATGACCTGCACCTGGTAGCGGCCCGCGTGCGCGAGCTGCGCCTGCCCGTTCGGCGCGTCGAGGTAGCGCCCGCTCGGATCGCGAAGCACGACCTCGGGCCCCGCACTCGCGCCGCCGGGCGAGCTCACGCGGAGGGTCATGGCCTGGCTGTCGGGCACGTCGACGACCACCAGCTCGTAGCGGCGACCGTCCGGCAGCGTGCGATCCGCGTCGTCGAGCACGCCCTCGGACGTGCCTCCGGGCACGAGCACGGCCGCCTGCTGCATCGGGCGCGCCGCGGCCTCGCTCGGGGCCGCACGGCTGGCGGACACGCGGTAGCTCCCGGCCGCATCCGGTCCGTAGCTCGTCACGCGGATCTTCAGCGTGCCCGTCTCCCGGGCCACCAGCTCCACGCGGCTGCGCGTTCGGTCGCCCTCGTGGTCATCGTTGACCACGGCGTCGGCTCCGGGCGCCATGACCTCGAGCATGGGGTCGAAGGCCTCACTCACGACCTCGACGGCCACCGCATCACCGGCAAGCACGCTCACTTCGTAGCTGTCCGAGAAGGCCCGCCCGAAGCGCATGTCGCCTTCCCCCAGCTGCCCTTCCGCGTCGAGCAACGTTCCCGGCGGCAGGGTGGTCACGACCGTGGGTGCCGATTGGCATGCGAGAGCCAGCAGCACGAAAGGGAGAACGCGAAGTCGCATGAGAGCACCGTTATCACGAGAGACGTACGCCGAGGCAACGCGCCTCGAAGAGGCATACGGCAGCCACGCGCCGATCCTCCACGCGCGTCAAAGGAAGAGCCTATCGCGGCACGGCGTCGAATAGCGCCGCGGCCACGGCGTCCGGCGCGTCGCGCATGACGTAGGTCCGCGCCCGAGCAAGGGGCGTAAGCCGCGCATCGGGGCACTGGGCCACCAGCCGCTTGGCGAGGGTGAGGGGAAAGAAGCGGTCCCGCTCGCCCCAGATGAGGCGCACCGGGCTCGCGAAGCCGCGCAGCGCCTCCGCCGCCGCCAGCGTATGCCGCGGATGGGCGTCGCCGATGAAGGTGCCGAAGTCGCGGGCGATGCGCGGCTGCGTCGCGAGCGGGCGCGTCCAGTGGCGAATGTCGGCCAGGCTCACGCGACCGAGCGGTCCCCACGTGTAGGGAAGGCGCCCGAGCCAAGGCGCGGCGTGGCCGAGGCGCGCCAGGGGCCGGGTGAGCCAGCCGTGGCGCAGAAGCTTCAGGTAGCCGTAGGCCCGAGGCGGAAACACCTCGAAGGCGTCGCAGTTGGTCAGCACCAGCCGGTCCACGCGCGCCGGGTGCCGCGCCGCGACCAGCTGCGCGATGGCGCCGCCGCTGTCGTTGCCCACGAGGGTGGCGCGCGCGAGACCGAGCGCGTCCATTACCTCCGTGACCAGGTCCGCCACGCCCGGCGGCGTGAGGTCCGCGCCCGGATGCAACGGTACGCGATGGGAGCCGAGGGGCAGGTCCGGCACCACGCAGCGATAGCGACGCTCGAGACGGGCGAGCAGCGGATCCCAGAGCGTCCCCGACACGAGCGCGCCGTGGAGGAACAAGAGGACCGGCGCCTCCGCCGGGCCCCTTTGGACCACCTCGACGTCACCGCGAGGCGTCGAGACGATGTGAAGCGTGGCGTGAAGCGACGACGAGCGGCTCATGTTCGGAGCCTGTGAGCCCGAGCGCCGCGTCTCCATGACCTCCGAGGTAAGGACGGCTCGGAGACTCGCGCTCTATGCTGGGCACATGCAGGCCCCCTTTGGCGAGCGGCTTCGTGGCTGCCGGCGCGCGCGGCGCTGGTCGCAGGAGGACCTCGCCAGGCGCGCCGAGATTTCGCCCCGGCACCTCAGCTTTCTCGAGACCGGCCGCTCGGCCCCGAGCCGGGCGATGGTGCTCCGCCTCGGCCGGCATCTCGAGCTGCCGCTTCGGGAGCGCAATGCGCTGCTCACGGCCGCGGGCTTCGCGCCGACCTTCCGGGAGTCGGCGCTCACGGACGAAGCGCTGGCGCCAGTGCGCGCGGCGCTCCAGCTTCTGCTGCGAGGGCACGAGCCCTACCCCGCCGTCGTGCTCGACCGTCATTGGGACGTGCGGCTGGCGAACGAGGCGGCGCTCGCCCTCGTGGCGCGCCTCGCGCCGCAGACTGCCGCGCCGCCGCCGCTCAACCTCATGCGCCTGCTCTTCGACGCCAGCCTGGGTGTGGCCGGAGCGGTGCGGAACCGGAACGAGGTCATGGCGCCACTCCTCCGGCTCCTGCGCGACGAAGCGCACCGTCCCGAGGCCGACGCGCGCCAGCGTGCGCTGCATGCGGAGATGGCGGCCTTGGCGCCCCTGGAGCTCAACGAAAACGAAGGCAGCTACCCACTGCTGCCCCTTCACCTCGCGACCGGCGACGGCTTCGAGGCCCGGCTCTACACCGCCATCACCACGCTGGGCACCCCCGCCGACGTCACGCTCCAGGAGCTCCGCCTCGAGACGTACTTTCCGGCCGACGAGACGAGCGCCGCCGCGCTGCGCTCACTCCCGAGGGCTTCGCCGCCCGCGGCATAGATGGGAGGCACGGCTCGCTGCGGGCCCTTGCCCTCAGGGGCCTGGCGCGAAGCCGAGGAAGCGCTCGACCGCCGGCCGCACGTCGGGGTGGCGGCTCAGGTCGTTGTGGCCGGCGCCGTCCAGGGGCACGAAGCGCGCTTCGGCGCCCCAGCTCCGGGCCAGCGTGCGGCCGTGTTCCGGTGCGATGAGGCGGTCGCGCGTACCGTGGAAGAGCAGCGCGGGCGCGCGGGCCTCGGACGCACACGCGAGCGAGTCGACCTCGTGGCGGAAGAGCGTGCGCACCGGGAGCCAGGGGTATCGCTCCGCGGCGACGCCGGCGAGGCTCGTGTAGGGCGCCATGAGAATCGCTCCCGCAAGCGGGCGGCGGCACGCGAGCTGCGTCGCCGCGCCCGTGCCCAGGCTGAGGCCCCAGGCGTAGATGCGCGCCGGGTCCACCTCCGGGCGCGCAGCCACCGCATCGAAGACCGCGAGCGCGTCCGACTGAAGCGCCGCGCCGGAGAGTTCGCCGCTCGAGCGGTCATAGCCGCGGTAGGCGACGACGACGACGTTCATGCCCCGGGCCCGGAGCCAGCGCTTCGCCTCGACCTGTGGCCACACGGGCTGCGCGTTGCCCCCGAAGTAGATCAGCGTGGGGCGCGCTCCGGACCCGCGCCCGGCAGCGACGTAGCCGCGAAGCCGGGCCCCGGGCACGTCCACCTCGAGCGCCTGCACGCCCTCGGCGCCCAGCAGCCGGACGTGCTCGGCGTCGGGAAGTTCCGTGGGGAAGAAGAGCAGCCGGTCCTGCACCAGGAACATGAGCGCGCACAGGCCCAGGTAGAGCGCCCCCACAACCCCCGCTGCCTTGGCGACGCGCCGCATGGCCCAGAGAACGTTCGCCCGCGGCGCCTCCTTCCCCGGGGCAGCGCCTCCCGGCGGCACATGCCGAGCGACCGCGCGCTTCCCGCGCGTCACCGGCGGCTGCTAAGCACGCTCCGCAGGGAACGCAGGTGGAGGGTACGGGCAAGCAAGCGGTGCTGCTGATTCACGGAATCGGCGAGCAACACCCCATGGACACGCTTCCGGGGTTCGTCGACGCCGTGTGGACGTCGGAAGACACCGTTCAGCACCCGCACGCCAAGGCCGGCGTGTGGAGCAAGCCGGACACCATCTCGGGCAACTTCGAGCTGCGCCGGCTCACCACCAGCGCTAACGCCGGCGGCGTCCGCACGGACTTCTACGAGTTTTACTGGCAGCATTTGATGCAGGGCAACTCGCTCGGTCACGTGAGCGCGTGGGCCCGGGTGCTGCTCCTGCGCTGGCCCTGGAACGTGCCCCGGCGCCTCTTTCTGGCCTGGCTGCTGCTCGTGGCCCTCGGGCTGCTCGTGCTTGCCTTCCTCGCACTCACCGTCGTGCCCGCGGCCTATTGGCCGGCGTGGGTGCCGGCGGATCTCTCGCCCTGGGTGAGCGGCGGCGCGGCAGCGCTGCTCGCGGGCCTGGCCATTCCCACGCTGCGCAACGTGGTCGGCGACGCGGCGCGCTACCTCCATCCCGCGCCGGCCAACATCGAGCGGCGCCAGGAGATCCGCGCCAAGGGCGTCGCGCTCGTGCGCAAGCTGCACGACGCGGGCTACGAACGCATCGTCGTCGTGGGACACAGCCTGGGCAGCGTCATCGGCTACGACGTGCTCACCTACGCCTGGGCGACCTACCACGGCAGCGGCAAGGGCGTCGGCCGGAGCACGGGCTCAGCCGCCGCGCGCGTAGGCGCCCTCGGCCAGCTCGAAGAAGCCATCGCCGCGGAAGACGCGGATGGCTACCGAACGCTGCAGCGCGCGCTGCAGCAGGAGCTTCGCCGAGCGGGGCACGGCTGGCGCGTGACCGACTTCGTCACGCTCGGCAGCCCGCTGGCGCACGCGGACATTCTGCTGGCCCAGGACCGGGCGCGGCTCGAGAAGCGCCAGGCCATCCGCGAGTTTCCCACCTGCCCGCCGACCACCGAGGACGGGCTGATTTCCTTCCCGAAGGACCGGGTGAAGCGCACGCTCCATCACGCGGCGGTCTTCGGGCCCTGCCGCTGGAGCAACCTCTACTTTCCCGCGCGCCTGCTCCTGCACGGCGACGTCATCGGCGGACCACTCGCCGGCCTCTTCGGCTGGGGCGTGCGCGACCGGCCCGTGCGCACGCGCCGGCGCCTCGGCTTCTTGAGCCATACGCTCTACTGGAGGCCCGGGCCGGGCACGCACCTCGAGGCGCTCCGGGAGGCCGTGAACCTCCTGGGCGACCACGGTTCGCGCGACCACGATTCGCGCGACCAGGATTCGCGCGACGACGCGCACGGCAACGACGCGCACGGCGACGCGACGTGACTCAGCGCGGCGCCCAGACGAAGGCGTGGTCGCGACCGAGGCCACCGGCCGTGGCCAGGTGAATCCAGAGCACGGCCGTGTGCTCGAGGAGCGCGGCGTTACGGAGCGGGCCGGCATCGAGCGGCGTGAAGCCGGCGCGCGCGGCCAGCGCCATCACCTGCGCCTTCGCTTCGGCATCGTCGCTGGCCAGCGGCACCGCCGCGGCCCCACCCTGGCTGACCGGGTCCGCGTGCCATTCGGCCCCGAAGGTGTTGAAGCCCTTCACCACGCGGAGCTCGGGGCGCTCCGCCGCGAGGGCCGCCGCGACCGATCCCTCGGAAGGCGCGTCGACCACCGGTCCCGCATCCCAGCGGACCGGGTTCGTGCAGTCGACCAGCAGCGTCCCCGCGGCGAGCGGCGCCACGGCCTCCGCCGCCGCCGGGGCCGGGACCGCCAAAAAGACCAGCTCGGGCAGCGCGTCCACGCGCGCACCGCGCACGCCGCGCTCCGCGAGCTCTTCCGCCAGCGTGTCGCCGGGACGCAGGCCCACGACCACGTCGACCTGCACGGACCGTAGCCGCAGCGCGAGGGCGCTCCCGACGCGCCCCGCGCCGACGATGCCGGCAACCATGGCCTCCGCCGCCGTTGAATCCGCCGCCGTTGAATCCGCCGCCCTTGAATCCGCCGCCCTCTCGGTACTCGCCGCCATGCTCGTGCTCACTTTCCGAGCGCAGCCACGACGAGGC
>JBCCAW010000373.1:0-5939 GCA_039814655.1 Myxococcota bacterium
AAAGTCGGCTGGGTTCATGCTGACTATCGCCCCGCTCCGCTACGGCGAGAGCGAGGGCGAAGGCGTCGACGTCATCGTCCGTTCGCGGGTCGGGCCTCGCTACGGCGTTCAGATTCGCGGCCAGCGGCCGCTCACCCGAGGCGAGGTACGTGAGGCGCTGCGCCTGGGAAGCGAGCGGCTCCTGCCGGGGAGCCTACCGGCTCTCGAGGCCCGGCTCGTCGACGTGTACCGGCGCATGGGCTTCGAGGACGCGCGGGTCACGGTGACGCGGCACCTCGGTCCGGGGCCCGGACGCGCCACGCTCCGCGTCGACGTCGCGACCGGTGAGCAGCTCGTCGTCACGCAGCGGCGCTATCCCGGCGCCCTGCACTTTCGCCGCTCCTTCCTCGACGAGCAGATGGCGAGCTACCTCCGAGACGCGCTCCCGGAGGCCCGCCTGCTCGACCCCGTGAACACGGAGGCCGTGGACGACCTCGTCGGTGCGCACCCGGAAGCCCGCGTTTCGCCGCCGGCTCGGGTCGAGGTGGAGCCGCTCGCCGTGTGGTTCGAGGCGGCCTACGCCGCGGCCACGGAGCACGTCCGCGAGCTCTACGAGGCCGAAGGCTTTCTCGACGCCCGGGTGGGGCCCGCGGAGCTTCACCGCGGCGAGGGCGCCGAGGCCGAGGTGCGGGTGCCCGTCGTCGAAGGCCCGCGGACCTACCTGCACGAGGTGCGCGTCGAGGGCAACGAAGCGCTCGGGGACCGGGCCGTGCTTCGGGCCCTCGGTCTCGGCCGCGGCGAGCCCTTCAGCTACCTGGCCCTGGAGCGCGCCATCGGTCGCGTGGAGGAGGCCTTCCGCGCCCGGGGCTTCTATTATGTCCGCGTCGAGAGCGCGACGCGCTTCTCCGACGCCTTCTCCTGCGACGCGACCGAGCAGCGCACGTCGCCTGCGCTCTGCCGGCGCGTCGCCGTCGATCTGAGCATCGCCGAGCGCTACGAGGTGCGCGTCGGCGACATCCTCGTGCGCGGCGCTGACGTCACCGACGAGAGCCTGATGCGCCGGGTCATGCCCCTTCGCCCCGGCGACGTGCTCACGCCGGACGTGCTTCGCGAGGCCCAGGCCGCGCTCGTGAGCCTCGGTGTGTTCAGCGGCGTCACGGTCCAGCCCGAGGACCCGGACCTTCCGGCGCGCGTGAAGCCCCTGGTGGTGCAGGTGGGCGAACGCCGGACGCAGTACCTCGACTTTCGTGCCGGCTTGTCCACGGCCCAGGGCGCGCGTTTCGGTATCGAGTACGGCTACCGGAACCTCTTCGGTCAAGCGCTGGGCCTGACGCTCCGCGCGCAGCTCGGCTACCAGTTCATCTTCATCGACCCGGTGCTCGAGGAGCGCTTCACGGCGCTCACGCTCGCCGAGCGCCTCGAGCGGCGCGTGTCCGCGACGCTGGGTGTGCCCTGGGTCGGGCTCCCGAAGGTGCGCGCGTCGCTGAGCTTCATTCACCAGCGGGAGAACGAGCGAAACTTCGGCCTCGACAAGAACAACGTCGACGTGACCTTCGCCTGGCGGCCCGTGCGCCTCTTCCAGCTCTCGGTCTCCGCCGACCTCGAGAACAACGACATCCAGATCCTCGGCGAGGAGAGCTACGAGGAGCTCCTCGAGCAGACCGTGGACCCGCGGCTCCGGAACCTGCTCCGCGTGCCTCAAGGCCAGTCGACGGTGGTGGCGTCCTCCATGACCGCCACCATCGATCGGCGGGACAGCGCCTTCGTGCCGCGGCGCGGGTTCTTCGTGGTCGGCACCATGGAGTACGCGACCACGGTGAGCTCACAGGTGCTCGAGGTCGCCGGCGAGCAGGAGCAGTTTCGGAGCAACCACCTGCGCCTCTTGCTCACGGCGAGCGGCTACCTGCCGCTCCCCCGGGGCATCGTCTTCGCGTCGCAGCTGCGCCTCGGGCGCGTGGTGCACCTCGACGCGAGCTCGGAGACCTACCCCAACCGCCAGTTCTTCCTCGGCGGCGTCAACACGCTCCGGGGCTACTTCCAGGATTCGCTCGTGCCGCAGGACCTGGCGGACCAGATCGAGCGGACCGGCGAGGTCAACTCGGCGGCGGTGGTGCAGGGCGGTGACGTGTTCATGGTGCTGCGCGGGGAGCTGCGCTTTCCCCTCGCCGGGGACGTGGGCGGCGGGGCCTTTTTGGACCTGGGCAACGCCTGGATCGAGCCGAGCGCATTCTCTCCGATCCAGCTGCGCCCCACGGCCGGGCTGGGCCTGCGCATCGCGACGCCCGTGGGGCCCATCGCCCTCGACTACGGGTTTCTCCTCGCCCGCCGCGCATTCCTGAACGAGCCCATCGGCAGCTTTCACTTCTCCATCGGGCTCTTCTGACGGGGCGGCTTCGGCCCGGAGACTCTCGCGCCGGCGCCGCGACAGCGAGGGAATGGCGCTTTTCGCCGGCGGGTCGCTAGGCTCGCCGCTGACGATGCGATGGCTTTCCCTGGGGGCTCTGCTGCTCGTGGCGTGCGAGGGCACGCTCGCGGCCGTGGCCGGCGACGGCAGCGTGGCCGCGGCGCCGGACATGGGCCCGGCCTGCGACCCGGAGGAGGACGCGGACGGCGACGGCATCTCCGACGACCGCGAGGGCGAGGGCGACGCGGACGGGGACGGCACGCCCAACCGCCTCGACACGGACAGCGACGGCGACGGCATCCCCGACGCCGAGGAGGCGGGCCCCAACCCCTGCGGTCCGCAATCCTCGGACCTCGACGGCGTCCCGGACTTCCTCGACACGGACTCGGACGCGGACGGCCTCCCGGACGCCCGCGAGCGGGAGCTGGGCACGGACCCGCGCAACCCGGACAGCGACGGCGACGGGGTCTCGGACCTCGGCGAGGTCGAGGGCACGGGCACGGATCCGAACGACCCGGCGGAGGGTCTCGCGCCGGGCGACTTCTTCGTCGTCCTGCCCTTCGAAGGGACGCGGGAGAACCGAACGCTCGTCTTCGGGACGGAGATTACCGTCGCGGACGTGTTCTTCCTCGTCGACATGACCGGCTCCATGCAGGAAGAGCGCACGAACCTCATCAACGGGCTGCTGGACGTGGTGATCCCCGGGATCGAGGAGAGCATCCCGGACGTGCACTTCGGCGTCGCTGGGATGGACGACTACCCGGTGACCGAGGCGGACGTCGCGCGCTACGGCGACGACCGGGACCTGCCCTTCTATCTTCTCCGGGACATCGCGCCGCCGGGCCAGGACCTCGGCGCCTGGAGCCTCGAGGCAGGCCCCGAGCGGTGTCCAAACGATCGTTCGGACGTCTCCGACGTCGGCATCGGACGCATCGAGGGAGCGCCGAACGGTACGCCGGACATTCTCGAGGCCGTCGAGGGGCTGCCCTGCCACTTCGGCGCCGACGCCCCCGAATCCTACGTGCCGGCGCTCTTCGCTACGGCAACGGGCAGCGGCCTCGCCTGGCCCGGGGGCAGCCTTCCCGAGCGCGCGTGTCCGCCCACGGGTCCGGACGTGGCCGGCGAGTTCGTCGGCTACCCCTGCTTCCGGCCCGGGGCCTTGCCCATCGTGCTGCTCTTCGGCGACTCGACCTTCCATAACGGTCCCGGCGACTCGGAGCCCTACTTCTTCGAGGCGCCGAGCTACGCAGCGACCGTGGAGGCGCTCGGCGCCATCGGCGCGCGCGTGCTCCCCATCTACAGCGGCGGGCCCGGCGCCGGGGAGGATCACCGGGCCATCGCTCGGGACACGGGCGCCGTCGATGTCGACGACGAGCCGCTGTTTTTCCAGATCCTCTCGGACGGATCGGGTCTCGACGCCACGGTGGTCGCCGCGGTGCGCGACTTGGTGGGCGGGACGCCGCAAGACGTCTCCACGCGCACGGAGAACGTGCCGGGCAACCCGGACGACGTGGACGCCACGCGCTTCATCGCGTCCCTCGCGCCCGTCGACGGCTTCCCCGAGGACGGCTTCGAACGCTTCGACGAGACGACCTTCTACCGGGTCATCCCGGGCACGCAGGTCGAGTTCGCCATCGGCTTCGAGAACGACTTCCGGCCGCCGAAGGAGCAGGCCGAGATCTTCCAGGCGCGCATCGTCGTCGTCGGCAACGGCGTCGCCGACCTCTCGAGCCGCAAGGTCTTCATCATCGTGCCGCCGGAGGGCACGATCATCTTGATCTGACCCGGCGTTGCGCCGCGCTCTTTCAACGCCGCGCTGCTTCCACGTCGCCGCCTCGAACGCCGCGCTCTTTCGACGCCGCCGCCTGGAACGCGGCTTACTCGAACTCCAGGCGCCAGTGGAAGTCGACGCCGATGTTGCCGACGCGGGAGTTCGATTCGCGGTTGATGTTGTCGTAGCTCACCTGGACGCTCGACTGGTCGCCTACGCGCCATTCCACGCCCGTGGTGAAGGTCCGCTCCTCACCCGTGAGGCCCGTCGAGGCGCTCACGCGCACCCGGTCCGTGATGCGCTTGCCCACGGTGACCATGGGCTCGGGCCGGCCCGTGTCCGGCGAGTAGCGCGTGGTGATTGCGAACTCGTCGATGACCTGCACGGCGTCGCGCACCTCGTCGTTCACGCCCGAGAGCGCCGAGAGCGCTTCGAGGGCCGTGCCGCCCACGTCCCCGGCCTGCAGCTGCTGCGCCTCGGCGCTCGTGAGCCCCACCGTGAGCAGCAGCGCCAGGTCCTCCTGGCTGAGCTGCGGGTTGCTCGAGGCGTCGAGGCGAAAGCCGTCCATGGTGCCCTCGGCGCGGAGCCGGATCTGCCAGGCTACGCCGGTGAGGTCTTCGGAGGTCTGCTGCCGGCGGATCTCCGTTTGTGCCAGCACCACGAAGCGCGGGTCCACGCGGCTCGCGTCGTCGAAGCGCACATCGCCGGTCGTGACGTCGAAGTCCGTCCCGCGGAAGCGCACCGTGCCCCGGGGGATGCGCACGTTCCCGAGGATCCCATAGCGCTGGTCCGTGCCCACGACGCGAAAGGGCCGCTCGGCTTCGTCGATGCGCAGGTCCAGGTCGAAGAGGTTGTTTCGAATGCGGAGCGGTGAGCGGTCCGTGATACGCAGGTCGATCTCCACGTTGTCCGCCTGCGGGTCGTAGCGCTCCACCTCGGCGCGCTGCGGCCGGTAGAGCTGCCCCAGCGTCGGGCTCACGTCGATGCGCCGCTCATAGCGCGCGCGCCGGAGCTCCACCTCGCCGCTCAGCAGGGGCAGTCGCTGCCCTTGCTGCCAGTTCAGGGAGGCGTCGGCCCCCAGCGCCACGAGCACCCCGTCCTCCGGCGTGAGCGTCGCGTTCCGTAGGCTCACGTCGAAGCCGTAGCGTTCGAGGGCGCCTTCGGCGATGGATGCGCCGCCGGCCACGGCCAGGGACCCGCCCGCGAGCTCGGCCTCCAGCCGCTCGACGAGAATGCGTCGCTCGCTGAAGGTCAGCCGCCCGTTCATGTTCTCGAGGGATGCGGGCAGCCCCTCGACCTCGGCGCTGCCGCCGCGTACCACCACGTCGCCGAACACCGCCGGGTCCTCCACCTTGCCCGTGAGGCTGACGCGAAAGCGCAGCGCTCCGGTGCTTGCCCGCACGTCGTCGGACACGCGCGCGAGGAGCCCCAGGTCGATCTCTCCCGCCACGCGAAGACCGAGGTCTCCCCGGGAAGAGCCCCCGCCTTCCACGCGCAGCGCGGCCCCGTCCCCGGCCAGCCGGACCTGCTCGACGAGAAAACCGCCTTCCGTGAGCGCGACCTCGACCGGCGCCTCGCTCTCGAGGGTCACCTGCGCGGCGCCCCGTTCGTTGCGCGCCTCGAGCCGCAAGGTGCCGAGGCGGAGCGCGCCTTCGAGGGTCTCCGGCGCGAGCAGCGAGCCCTTCGTGAGCGTGAGCTGGCCGTCCACGGCGCCGCCGAGGCGCGGGTCCGGTGCGTAGCGGTCGAGGCGCAGATCCGCCAGCGTCACGACCCCGCGCACCGGGT
>JBCCAW010000076.1:0-15159 GCA_039814655.1 Myxococcota bacterium
CGGCGCTCTTGGCCTGCGTGGTCATGCTGGCGCCGCAGCTGGCGGTGATTGGCATTCACCTGGCCAACGGCTGGACCTGGGCCGCGGCCGTCGTGGGCGGCCTGGTGCTGGCGCAGCTCGCCATGATGCCCAGCCTCGTCGCGGCGCCGCGGAAGCGCGCGCCCCTCTACAACGCGACGGGGACCACCTTCTATGTGCTCGGGATGCTCGCCAGCGCCTTTGCGGTGCGCGGTGCCCTTCTGAGCGGAGCCGGCTGAGGCCGGGGGAGCGGAGACATGGAAACGCAGGACCTTCAGGAGAGCCCGCAAGAGAGCGGCAGCCTCGCCCTGGTACGCCTCCCGGCGAAGGCCGACATCGACGTGGTCGTGGTCGGGGGCGGTCCCGCCGGCGCGACGGCGGCGCACGAGCTGGCCGTGGCCGGACGCAGCGTGGCGCTCCTCGACAAGGCCGGGCGCATCAAGCCCTGCGGCGGCGCGATCCCGCCGCGGCTCATGCGCGACTTCGCCGTTCCGGACGACCTGCTCTGCGCGCGCATCGCTTCGGCGCGCATGGTCTCGCCGAGCGCCCGGCTGGTGGACATGCCCATCGAGGGCGGCTTCGTGGGCATGGTCGACCGCGAGGTCTTTGACGAGTGGCTGAGGGCCCGCGCGGCGGAAGCCGGCGCAAAGCGGCTCACGGGCTCCTTTCTCCACCTAGAGCGCGACAGCGGCGAAGGCGCCGTGGTGGTGTGGAAGGAGAAGGAGAGCGGCGAGGAGCGGCGGCTCCGGGCGCGGCTCGTGATCGGCGCCGACGGCGCGCTCTCGCGCGTGGCCAAGCAGGAGATGAAAGAGCCGCGGCCGAAGAGCGTGTCGGCTTTTCACGAGGTGCTCGCCGTGCCCGAAGAGCTCCGCTTTGGATCGGACGAGGGCTACGACCCCAGGCGCTGCGATGTCGTCTATGACGGCGCCACGAGCCCGGACTTCTACGGCTGGGTCTTTCCCCATGGAAAGACCTGCAGCGTGGGCACGGGAAGCGCGCAGAAGGGCTTCAAGATGCGCGCGTCGACCACGGAGCTCCGGGCCAAGGCGGGGCTGACGGGCGCGACGCTCATCCGCCGCGAAGGCGCGCCGATTCCCATGAAGCCGCGGAAGAAGTGGGACAACGGCCGGGACGTGGTGCTGGCGGGTGACGCCGCGGGCGTGGTCGCGCCGGCCTCCGGCGAGGGCATCTACTACGCGATGGTCGGCGGCCAGGTGGCCGCGGAAGCGGGCATGGTCTTTCTCGAAAGCGGCCAGCCCAAGGCGCTGAAGCTGGCGCGAAAGCGCTTCATGAAGGCCCACGGACGCGTGTTCTGGATCCTCGGGATCATGCAGCACTTTTGGTACAAGAACGACAAGCGGCGCGAGCGCTTCGTGACCATGTGCAGCGACCCGGACGTGCAGACGCTGACCTGGCAGGCCTACATGAACAAAGAGCTGGTCAAAGCGAAGCCGGCGGCGCATTTCCGCATCTTCGTGAAGGACATGGCGCACCTCCTCGGCCTCCGCGCGCCGACCTGAGCGGCCGTGAGCGCGTGGCTCTCGCGGGGCTCGCTCGTGGACGTGGCCATCGCGGCCATCGTCCTCGAGGCGCTCCTGCTCCTGGTGTACCGGCGGCGTACGGGCCGCGGCCTCGCGCCCCTCGACGTGTTCGGCCAGCTCCTGGCCGGCGCGATCCTCCTGGTGGCCGTGCGCCTCGCGGTGACGGGAGCGCCGACGGAGCTGGTGTTGCTAGCGCTCGCGCTGAGCTTCCCGGCGCATGTCTTCGACCTACTGCGGCGCTTTCGAAGCGCGAACGGTCAGAGCTAGCGATCTTGCGGCGCGGGGCCGCGCTCGCGACCTATCTTGCGGCGCGGTGGCCTCAGCTCATCCTCACGCGATAGAACATCGCGTAGAGGAGCGGGACGACGCCGAGCGTGAGCAGCGTGCTGAACACGAGGCCGAACATGATCGCGATGGCCATGGGCTCCCACATCGCGCCGCCACCGAGGTAGAGCGGGATGAGCGAGGCAACGGTCGTCGCCGTCGTCAGGAGGATGGGCCGAAGGCGTCGCTGCGCGGCCTCGAGGATGGCGTCCGCCGGCTCGCGCCCGAGCTCGTAGCGTTCGAGCTCGATGCGTTCGATGAGCACGATGGCGTTGTTGATGACGATGCCCGCGAGGCTGACGACGCCGAGGAGCGTCATGAAGCCGAAGGCGCTACCCATCACGACGAGGCCGAGGGCGACGCCGACGAGCGCCAGCGGAATCGTCGCAAGCACGATGGCGCTCTTCCGAAGCGAGTTGAACTGCGTCACCAGCAACAAGACGATGAAGAGCCCCGCGACGGGCAGCTTCGCCGCGATCGACTCGTTCGCCTTCACCGACGACTCGACCTCACCGCCGAGCTCGTAGCGGTAGTCGAAACCCCAGCTCTCCTGCTGCGTGTCGAGCCAGGGCTTCAGCTGCCCGATGACGTCGATGGCGGTCGTGTCGGCCGTGACCTTCGCGTAGACCGTCACGGTCCGGAGCGCGTTGCGACGGAGGACCTCCGACGGCTGGAACTCGAGCTCCACGTCCGCGACCTGGCGGAGCGGGACGGGACCGGAGGTGCCCACGACGGAGAGCGTCTCCAGCCGGTCGACGTCCGCGGCGTCCGCCAGCACCGAGCGCATAGTGACCGGGATGATGTTCTCGTTCTCGCGGAACTCCGTCACCTGGAGGCCGCTCAGGAAGGTCTGGAGCGCGACGGCCACGTCCTGGTTGGTCACGCCTGCGCGCTCCGCGCGGCCCTCGTCGACGCGGATGACGAGCTTCTTGACGCGCGCGCCCCAGTCGTCGCCGATGTTCGTGACCCCCGGCGTCTCCGCGAGCTTCGCCTTGATGCGCTCGACCTCGGCGAAGAGGCCCTCCGTATTCCGCCCGCTCAGGCGGATCTGCACCGGCTTGTCGACGGCGGGGCCGTTCGAGAGCGGCCGCACGTACGCCTCGACGTCCGGGTAACGGGCCACCACGTACTCTTCGAGGCGCCGCATGACGTCGGCCTTGCCCTCGTGGCTCGTCGTCGTGAGCAAGAGCTCGCTGAAGTAGGGCTTCGCCGGGCTCGGGTTGTAGCCGAGCTCGAAGCGCGGCGGCGTCAGGCCCGTGTAGCTCGTCCAGCTCGTCACGCCCTCTTCGGCCCAGCCATCGTCACCCGGCTCTGCATCTTCGCCGACCCAGAGCTCGTCGCGGATGAAGCCGTTGACGTCCTCGATCATCGCGTCCGTCTCTTCGAAGCGCGCCGCCGGCGGCATCTTCAGCTGCGCCATGAAGAAGGCGCCCTCCCGCGGCGGAAAGAAGATGTTCGGCACGAGCCCGAAGAGCTGCATTCCCGCCACGAACACGACGACGACGGCGACGAGCGTGATCCAGCGCCCGCGAACGAAGAGGGTCAGCGTGCGGCGGTACGCCCGGTAGAAGGGCGTGTCGAAGGCGTCGTGGTCGCCCTCGCTCGGCGTCACCTTCAAAAAGAGCGTGCACAGCAGCGGGATGAAGGTGAGCGCGAGGAGCCAGCTGATGAGGAGGGTGATCGTGACCACCTCGAAGAGCACACCCGTGTACTCACCGACCGCGCTCTCCGCGAGGTAGATGGGCAGGAAGGCGGCAGCGGTGGTGAGCGAGCTCGTCAGGAGCGGCACCTGCAACTCCCGCGCGGCCTCCACGGCGGCTTCGAAGGGCGAGCGTCCCTCCTGCATGCCCACCAGCGTCGATTCGCTGACGACGAGCGCGTTGTCGACGAGCAGACCAAGCGCGATGATCAGCGCCGCCAGGCTCATCTGATCGATCTGAATGCCGAGCACGCTCATCACGAGGAGCGTGATGATCATCGTCGTGGGGATGAGCGCGCTGACCACGAGACCCGTCCGGAGCCCGAGGCTCAGGAGCATCACGACGAGCACGATGGCGATGGCTTGGACGACGCTCGCGATGAAGTCGTCGACCTTCGTGTCGACCTCCCGCGGCTGAAAGTAAGTCTCGTGGAACTCGATGCCCCAGGGGTATTGGGCGGGCAGGCCCGAGAAGATCTTCTCCATGCGCGCGCCGAGCTCGAGGAGGTTGCCTCCGTCGGCCATCGAGATGGCCAGCGTGAGGCCACGCTCGCCGTTGCCGCGCACGCGGCCCACGGGCGGGTCAACGTAGCCGCGCTCCACGGTGACCAGGTCGCCGAGGGCGATGAGGTCCCCGCCGGGGAGCTCGAGGAGCGTCCGCCGGAGCTCGTCGACGCTCCCGAAGTTGCCGCTCGGCTCGAGCACGATGGCCTCGCCGTCGAGGTTCAGCTCGCCGCCCGGGAGTATGATGTTCCGGGAGACGAGGAGGTTCTGGAGCGCGAGCGGAGAAAGGCCGATCTGCGTGAGCCGAGCGTTGTCGTACTCGATGAAGACCCGCTCGTCCTGGGCGCCGAGGATGTCGACCTTCGCCACCTCCCGGTCCCGGAGGAGCTCGTCCTTGATCGCGTCGGCGACGTCCTCCACCTCCCGGTCCGAGAAGCCCGGGCCGGCCGTGAGCGTATAGAGGATCGGGTAGGTGTCGCCGAAATCATCGTTGACGAGGGGCCCGATGATCCCGTCCGGGAGCGAGTCCTCGATATCGCTGATCGCGTTGCGGAGGTCGGTCCAGATGGGCGCCATGTCCGTGAACTCCTCGCGGATGTTCACGAGCACGACGCTCTGGCCCGAGCGGGAGGTGGAGGTCACGAAGTCGAGTTCGGGGATCTCCTTCACCACCTCCTCGATGGGGTCGGTGACGAGGTTCTCGACGCGTTCCGGGCTCGCGCCGGGGAAGTTCGTGACGACCATCGCCACGCGGATGATGAAGCCCGGGTCCATCTGCCGGGGCATGCCCGTGTAGGCGCCCAGGCCCGCGATGACGCTCACCGCGATGAACGTGCCGGTGACCCGGTTCCGCTTCAGCGCGGCGCTCGTCAGGCTCATCGCTCGCCCTCGGCGTCCGCAGGCGCTTCGGGGGCCTCTTCGGCGGCGGGCTCCGCGGCGTCCTCGAGGCCGGCGCCCGGCGCTGCAGGCACGCGGACGCGCATCCCGTCGCTGAGGCGCGCCACGCCGGCCGTCACGATCCTCTGACCAGGCTCGACGCCCTCGAGGATTGCGATGCCGGCGGTGCTCAGGTCGCCGATGGTGACCGAGCGCCGGTGCACGACGCCAAGGCCTTCTTCGGTCGGCTCAAGCTCGAAGACGAAGCGCCCCTGCCGGTCCTCGCCGACGGCGCTCGAAGGGAGGCGCAGCGTGGCGTCGCCCTCCTGCGCCTCGAAGGTCAGCTCGACCTCCGCGGCCATGCCCTGGCGGACGCGGTCGCTCGCCTCCTCGGGAAGGCGGACCGTGACCGGGTAGGCGGCGAGGTTCTGACCCGTCGAGACGCCGACCTCGAAGACCGTTCCCTCGAAAACCGTGCCCCCGAGCGCCTCGAAGGTGACGCGCGCGGCGGCGCCGCGGGAGACTCGCTGGATGAGCGACTCGGGCACGCCGATGTCCACCTGGAGCTGGTTGCCGGATTGGAGCGTCGCGACCGGGGTGCCGGCCTGCACGTTCTCGCTCACCTCGACCTCCACGCTGCTGATGACCCCGGCAGAGGGCGCCTCGAGGCGCGTGTAGGCCTTCTGCCGCTCGAGGAGCTGGATGCGCTGGCCGTAGGACGCCACCTGCATCTGCGCGCTCTCGGAGGCCGCCTGCGCGTTATCGAGGTCGGAGCGGGAGGCGTTGTCGTTCTCGTAGAGCTCGCGGGTCCGCCGGTACTGGGCCTGGGCGTTGCGGAGGTTCGCCCGGGCGCTCGCGGCGTTGGCGCGGGCCTCGCGCACCTGGAGGTCGTAGTCCGCGTCGTCGAGGCGCGCGACGAGCTGCCCCTCCTCGACCTCGTCGCCGACGTTGACCTCGACGCCCAGGACGCGCCCGGCCACGCGGAAGCTCAGCCGCGAGCTCTCGCCGGCCTGGGCGACGCCGCTGAAGCTGCGCTCGGCGGCGCCATCGCCGTCGGCGCAGACCGTGTAGCGGACCGGGCGGACGAGCGGCTCGGCGGCCTCCTCGGGCTCGCCGCAGGCCCCGAGGCCCACCGCAAGGAGAACAGAAGTGGCGAATGCG
The DNA here is from genome assembly GCA_039814655.1 of Myxococcota bacterium. Lineage (GTDB taxonomy): Bacteria > Myxococcota_A > Polyangia > Polyangiales > Houyiibacteriaceae > CALCTH01. The sequence goes on from JBCCAW010000076.1 coordinate 6,124, forward strand.
AGGTGCTTCATCGGTTCGTTCCTTCGCTCGAGGTCCCGTCGTCGTTCGTATCGTTGGCCGCGGCAGCGCTGGCCGCCTCGCGGGCCTGCTGACGGCGTTCCGCGGCGAACTGCGAGAGCCGCTCGTAGAGCGCGTCCTGCTCCTCCGGCGTGCGCTCGAAGTCGAAGGACCCGGCGGCGCGGCTCACGTTCACGTAGTCGACGAGGAAATCGTAGACGGCGTTCGCCGCCGCCAGTTCGCTGGTCAGCGCCTGGTTCTGAGCGTCGACGAGGCGGATGACGTCGACGGCGCCGCGCCGGTAGGCATCGGTCACGAGCTCGAGGTTGGCCAGCGCCGCATCGGCTCCCTGGCGCGCGAGCGCGATGCCCGGCCGGGAGGCGCCGGCGGCGTGCATGTTGGCTCGGATTCGCTGCTCGATGCGCTGGCGAAGGGAGGCGCGCTGGGCCTCGAGCTCCAGAAGCTGGGCCCGGCGCTGGCGGATCTCCGCGTAGCGGGTGCCGCCATCGATGATGTTGAAGCTCAGGTTGAGGCCTACGTTCCAGCTGAAGAAGTCCCGGCCCGGGAGCGGTACGCCCTCGAGGTCCACGTCCTCGGAGCCCGTGCCGCCCACGCCGAGGATGTTGTTGAAGCCGCCGACCAGGGCGACGTCCGGTGCGTAGAGCGTCGTGCGCTGGCCCCGAAGCGCCTCCTCCTGGGCGGCGATGCCGCGCTCGATCTCCATGAGCTCGGGGCTTCGTCGAACGGCCTCCTCGGCGAGGAAATCGCGGAAGATGCGGAAGCTCGCCGGGTCGTCGACGAACTCGGCGATGCGCGGGTCCGAGATGCGGCTCGCGAGCTCGGCCTCGCTCAGCTCCTCGAGAGCGAAGGACTCCTCGAGGGGCCGGTTCAGGACGCGGTTCAGCTCGATCTCCGCCTGGTTCCGCGCCGCGATGGCGTCGATGACCGCCGCGCGGCTCTCGGCGATGGTGATCTGCCAGCGGAAGACCTCCTCGCGGCCGACGGTGCCGATCTCCTGGCGGACCTCGGCGATGTTCAGGTTCACGCGGGCGCGGGCGAGGTTCTCGCGCTGCACGCCTTCCGCCGTCTGCGCCCGGAGCACGTTCAGGTAGGCCTCGAGGGCCTCGAGGACGACGTCGAGGCGGCGCGTGCCGAAGGTGCCGTCGGCGGCCGCGGCGACCTCCCGCTGGGTGCGAACGTTGGCGACCACGCCGGGCGAGTAGAGAACCTGCGAGCCCTGGAGGCCCCACTGCCACTGGCGCTCGGCCTGGCCGAAGGGGTTGGCGACGTCCGGGTCCGTCCAGGTCGCGTCGCTCACGAGATCGATGTTCGGCAGGTAGAAGCCCCGGGCGATTCCCAGGTTCTCCTGCTGCGCGTCGAGATTCGCGCTGGCTGCCCGAAGATCGAGGTTGGCCTCGAGGGCCCGGTGGATCACCGACTCGAAGGTCTCCGTGCGCCGGGCCGGGCGCCGCGTCTCGCCGACGAGCTTCGCCTCCGTGAGGATCGCAAAGCGTGGAGCCCGGCCGATGCGCCGGGCCGTCTCCACGTTGATGCGAAGCTCCTCCCGGGGCTCGAGGCGTACGGAGAAGTCGCGTGGATCGTCGCCCTCGAGGAGCCGCTCGAGGCCGAGGGCGATGCGGCGGACGCGGCGGCGCCGGTCCTCCTCCGTCGTGGTGGTCGCGAGGATGCCGCGGTCCACGAGCATCGGGCTCACGGGCGTGAAGCTCGGAATGCTCCGCTCGATGAGACCGGCGATGAGCAGGTCCATCTCTTGCGCGGAAAAGCGGAAGAGGGGGCCGACGTGGACGGCCTCCGTGTCCTCCGGGAGCGCCGCGAGCACCTCCGCGGCGCTCGCCTGGGCTCGCACGACCTCGATGCCGACGCCGGCGCGCTCCGCGGCGGCCCGCGTGAAGGGCTCGAGGCCTTCGACGCTCGCGTAGAGGCCTTCGTCGACGACGGCGACGACGTTCTCGAAGCGCACGACGTCGAGGAAGCGCGTCAGATCGCGCTCAATGTCGAAGAGACCGGTGACGTAGGCCAGGTTGCTCCGGCCCGAGCGGTTGCCCTCCCGCGGAAGCCCCTGCAACTCCGGCACCGCCCAGGGCAGGATCACCGGCTTGGGAAGCGGGTCCCGGCGGCCCGCGGCGAGCCCCATGAGGGGCCCGAGGCCGATCACCACGTCGACGTCCTCGGACGCGAGGGCGGCATCGAGCTTCGCCGTGGCGTCGTTCCCGGTGCCGTCCGCGGCGGTGTAGCCGTCCGGAAGCACCACGCGGCCGCCTTCACCGATCAGGGCGCCGACCTCCTCCCGGAGCGACTCCGTGAGGCGGTCGAAGTACACCGAGCGCTGGTCGGCCACCACGGCGACGCGCAGCTGCCGCGAGCGGCGCTGCGCCTCGGCGACCGAGGTCAGGGTCGCCAGGGCGACGAGAAACGTGAAGGCGGAGAGGAGTGATCGGGGCATGGCTCAGGTCGGCCGGAAGGCGCTCACGCGCTCCCGTCCCACCGTCGCCAGCCGGCACCGAGCGTATACGCTCCGCGATCCGGCTACGGCGATTCTCCCCCAACGCGTCGGCGCAGTAGGGACCACAGCCGCAGCGGCGGCTCCCGCGCGGGCAGTTCAGGCGGACCCTGTTGCCCCTCGTCGAAGATCGCGGGGCAGCGCCCCGGCGCTCAGTTCGCCGGAGGCGGGAGCTGGGAAAGCAGCTCTTCGACCGCCGCGCTCAGCTCGTCGCTCGCGGAGCCGGTCAGCCGCTCTTTGGTCACCTGCCCGAGCCACACGAGCGCGCCGCTCTGTCGCTCGTAGGCGCCGACGACGAGGGTCCCGGTGCCGTAGTTGACCTCGACGTCCCACGAGCCGGCCATGAGACGGGGGTCGTTCGTGACGAGTCGCTCGGGCTCGCCGAGGCGCGCACCGATGGCCACGTGAAGCAGGATGTCGGCGTCGGCGGCGCGTTCCGGAGGAAGGACCTCCCAGCCTGCGGCCGTCAGAACGTCCCTTGCGGTCTGACGCGCGACGCTCCGCTGCCGCTCGTCCGGCTGATACGACGCAAAGCCCTCCGGAAGCGCTTCGGCCCCGCCATAGGCGATGGAGCGGGCCTCCGGAAATCCGGCCTCGGGGTGGCGGACGTCCAGCTGGTAGCCCGGCGCACAGGCCAGCGTTAGGGGCCCGAGCACGAAGAGAACGAGGGCGTTTCGGAGCTTCGTCGTCATGGCCACCGACCTAGTACGCCCCAGAGGGCGCCGCACGTCTTCTCGCGCTCGAGGGCAAGCAAGAGCGTCTCCTGCGTACGGTGTCCGGGGCTCCCGCGCCCCGCCACCGCGAGCACCTCGTTGAGCCTGACCTCGCGCAGCCTGGGCGAGGTCGACGTGCGGCGCACCTCCTTCGTCCCGCGCCCCCCAGCAGACCGGGCCATTGCCGACGCAAGTTAAAACCTTCGGTTTCTGCATTCGTTGGAGATGTCCGCTTGGGCCCTCGACGGCGTCGATACCAGGTAGAGAGCCTCTGCTTGCCGCTCCCGTTCGCATGCGCCAATCCCATTCCGATGCTCGCCAATGGCCACACTTTGGAGTTACCCCTATCCGGAGATGTAGGGTCGTACACCCTTGCGCCCGGCGAGATCTCGAAGATAAATTCGTCACTGAATAGCTACGCTAGAAGACGAACACGAAACGCCGATATCGCGGCTGATATCGTTCAGGATACATGGGCTGCTGGACTGAGCTCCCTGCATCGGTTTGCGGGACGCTCCACGCTTTCTACCTGGTTTCATGCGATACTTCGAAAGAAGCTCGCCGACTACTACCGCCGTCGCCCGCCCGTGTGCTCGCTCGAGGCACACCCAGAGGTGCTGATGAGCGATACCTGTGATCCTGGCGGAAGCCTCGACGCGCGACGTTCACTCACCCGCGCTGCGGTTGCGATCGCCGCACTACCGCCACGGCAGCGACGGGCCATCGAGCTCTGCGCGCTCGAGGACCTCGAGCGTGAAGAGGCGGCCCGTCGGCTGGCGGTCAACCGGACCACCCTGCGGGTCACACTCTGGCGGGGCCGGGAGCGTTTACGAGCCGCGCTGGGAGAGCACCGGGCTCAAATCCACCTGGGCTGAAGGCTTCGAGTACGCCTCAGCGACCTTCGCCGCACACTCGTCAATACAAAGGCCACGAGCCCGTGACGCTTCGCATCTCCATCCTCACCCTGCTGCTCATCGCGTCTTACTCATCGCCATCCCACGCGCAGGGCGAACCCCCTGATCTGGGACGAATAGATACCGCATTCATCGGCAACGCGACCATCCGCGCCAGCGACGAGGACACCTCCCCCGTCACTCTCTCTACGTGGACCTCGCGCATGCGCCTCCTCGTACCCTTGCCCATTCGCCGAGGAGCACTTCTCGTTGGAGCGAACTATTTCCACGTCCTGGCACTTATCGATCAGGCCGACTCTCCGGTTGTCCGGCAAGGCGTCCACGAAGTCGGGTTCGCCCTCGGGGGGGTCGCCCAAATCGGTGAGCGGTGGCGATTTGCAGTACTCGCCGCGCCCTCGTACGCGAGCGACTTTCAAGGTCGCAGCCGCGACGCGCTGAACTTCCAGGCCGTCGCGAAAGCCGTCGTGGAGCTTCGACCCCACACGCTTCGCCTCGCCTTCGGCCTGGCCGCCACCAACCAGCTGGGACGGCCCGCTCCGCTCCCGGTGTTCGAGCTCCGCTGGGTGCCGCAACCGGAGGTCACGTTCTGGATTGCCTTGCCGCGTGGCGTCCGTTTCAGCTGGATGGCCAAAAGCCGATGGGTTGTGGCCGCGAGCGTGTTGCTCGAGGGAAGCCGGTACGCCATCGGAGACCCGGACCCCCGGATCGCGGCAGCCGATACCTTCCGACGGTCGGTCCTCAGCGCCGGCCTTTCCCTGGGGGTGCGGCTCGCGGGCCCCCTTTGGCTCGAGGTGACCGGAGGCACCACGCTCTACCGTAGCTTCGAGCTCTTCGAGAGCTCGGACGAGTCCCTTGGCCGCGCAGACGTCGACAACGCGCCCATGGTCAGGCTCGCGCTGGTCGTGCGCGCCGCACCCGATACCTCGTATCGGGAGGACCGCTAGGTGGTCCCCGCCGGCTAATGTAGCGTGCCGGCGGCGAACGACAGGATTCCGGAGCGAGCGGTCTCCCGTGCTGTTCTGCGGCTTCGACGACGACACAGTAAGCTCCGCACGACGACCATGACGGCCCCCACGAGCATGAACCCGGGCGACCTGCTTCTCCGTTCGGTGAACCTCAATCTCCTCCCGGTCCTCGCGGCCTTGCTCCGCTTCCGGAACGTAAGCCACGCCGCGGCGTATTTGGACTTGGCTCAGTCGAGCGTCAGCGCCTCCCTTCAGAAGCTGCGATCCATGTTCGATGACGAGCTACTCGTCCCGTCCGGTCGCAACCTCGTTCTGACTCCGCGTGCGGAGGAGCTTCGAATCCCGCTGGCCGACCTGATGGAGAGGTTGACACACGACATTCTTCAGCCGCGGTTCGACGAGGACGAGATCAAGTGGAGCTTCCGCATTGGCACGGCGGACTTCATTGCGGCGGTGCTGGCGCCGCCCATCGCACGCATCTTGACCGAACGTGCGCCGGGAATCCGGGTCGAATTCGTCGCACCGCACGAGGTACATATGGACGCCCTCGACCGGGGAGAGTTGGAGGCGCTCATCGCTCCCCGCGCGACGATCGACGAGTATCAGAGCCGCTTACCGCAGCCGCTTCCGCTGGCACGTCGGCTTCTTTGGACAGACGAGCTCGTCGGCATCGCTCCCATCGACCTCGAGCTGGACGTCAGCAACATCGCCAGCTACGCGGCCGCGCCTAGCGTAGGCTTTCAGTTTTCGCGCGTCTTTGACTGGTCGCCGGAGCGTGCGCTGCTCTCCGCGCAGGACCTCGAGCGGAACCACAGGGTGGTGATGAGCAACCTACTCGCGCTTCCATGGATCGTATCGCGCACGCGCTGCGTCGCCGTGATTCCCGATACGCTGTGGCACCTTTGCTGCCGCGACCTGTCTCAGCGACTACGAAGGTTCGAACTCCCTTTCGAGAAAATCATCCCCAAGGTCGATCTGGTTTGGCTCGAACGCGTCGGCGCCTCGGCTGCGCACCGGTGGCTCCGAGAGTTGATCCGAGAAGCCGTTCTGCAAAGCGAAGCGATCAAGAACTGAGATCTCTCGCTAAGCATCTCCGGCAATCTCCATGTCCCGAAGATACAAGCCAACAAGCCGGCCGATGAAGATTGCGACGTAAAGCTGGCCGATAATAGCCTCACAAGCAGTGAGAGCTCTGGCCATGGAACCGACCGGTGTAATATCACCGAACCCGAGAGTCGTGATGACGACAACGCTGTAGTAGGGAGGCCACAAGTTGCCTTCAGCAACCCCTCTGAAGGAGCCCGGCTGCATGGTCTCGATCCACCGAAAGGCGATGGCACACACTACCGCAAGAAGCAGGTACACCGCGATTCCCGCGGCGATGAGCGAGACGTCGACCCGGCCTTCGTGGCGTAGGACGTCACGGAGGAGGGCGACACAGCAGACAGCCACGAACACGAGCAGACTGGCGAGCGCGTAGGGGTTGAAGCGTTCCCGGCCCAACAGATCCGTGTCGTGGGTGGCGGCGGCGACCACCACCAGTGTAGCGAGCGCTACGAGCACGACTCGCTCGCGCCGCGACCTTGCAGCAAGCGCAGCCGAGAGCACGAGAGCCGCGCCGAGGGTCCCGAGGCTTCCCAACTGTAAGACCAGAGCCTCCTGCGGTAACCCGTCCACGACGAGCCGAAGCAAAAGCAGCACGCAGAGTAAGACATAGAGCCTCCCCTTGAGTCTCCGCTTCATGGGTCCGCCCGTTCAGGTCTTGCGTTCGCGGCAGCCTCGGTGCGCATGGGTGCTGTCTCTATCCCGATAGGAAGAACTTCTCAACGAAGGCAGCCATCGGAAGATCCGATAGCTCTTCCTCGCTACGCCATATGATTCCGCCAAGAGACGCCGAATGTCGCGGCGGACGCTCGGCGCGTTGAAGCCGTCGCCTCGCCGGCCGTGGTCGGCGAGCGAGTACCCCCCACCCCGAAGTGCGCTCCGGGCTTAACGCTGAGTCCTAGTACCCCCGGGCGTGAACACCTGGTGCCGTTGAGGCGGGGTAACGTCCGGCGGCTTGCCGAACGTCACCCGCAGGACCGAGGGTCTTGCCATGCGTCACGGACTTCTCTTCGCCTACCTCCTCGCTGCCCTCGCGCTCACCGGCGGCTGCACGCAGGAGACCCAAAACCAGATCGGCCGCGCCGTTCAGAACTGGACCGGCACGAACGGCGTGCTCGAGGTCTACGCCGGCGAGCGCCTCGTCCGGCGCTTCATGGAGATCGACAAGCTGACCACGGCAAGCGGGACCGAGGGCGGCGAGGCGCGGCCCTACCGCTTCGGCTACGGCTACCTCGACGCCGACCTCGACGGCACGCTGAGCGACGCCGAGCGCCGCTCGCGCGTCTACTTCGAGTTCAGCGACTACTCGACCTCGTACATCTTCTACGAAAAGCCCTGAACCCGCCGGCTACCCCTCGCGGAGCCGGGGCCCGAACCGCACCTCGACCCCGGCCTCGTGCTTTTCGCCGAAGGCCTCTTTCACCGCGGCCATCACGCGGCCGTCGTCGCTGCGTAGCCGGTAGTCCTCGGCCGGGCGCCCCAAAGCTCAAGCCGCATCGCTCTCCGCCGTTCCCCCGACCGCGAACGGCCTCCGCTGTGCGGCCTCGCCGGCGCCACGCGCCGAAGCGTCGAGAGACCGGGACGCCCGGTCTGAAAGGGAGCGATCCGATGAAGAGAATCGTAGGTCTCGTGCTGGTCGGTGCGATGTGGATGGGCTGCGAGGGTGCCGACGGGGCGCCGGGTGTCGACGGCCTTCCGGGCAACGATGGTTCGCCGGGTGTCGACGGCCAGCCTGGCGCCGACGGCGCGACGGGACCCGCCGGACCCATCGGTCCCGCGGGTCAGGACGTGGAGCAGACGGCTTTTCGCGGCACCGTGACGACCGGCGCGGCGCCGGGCGCGGGCTCCTTCGTCGCCTTCGAGCTCCTCGGCGCCGACGGTCCGACACTTGGTGTCCTCGGGGTCGCGACGGCGGATGCGGCCGGCGACTTCGCGCTCACCCTGCTGAACGATGTCGTGCCGAGCAGCCGCTTGCGCTACACGGCGAGCACCGACGCGGGGGACCTCAGCGCCCTCGTGGCTAGCGTCGACCAGGACGTATCGCCGGCCAGCACGGGTGTGGCCGAGCTCATCGGCGCCGTGGTGGCCACGCCGGAGGACGGCGTGACCCTCGCCGCCTTCGACAACGCCGAGATCGACGCGCTCGTGACCGCGGCCGACGACGCCCTGGCCGTCGCCGCGACGGATCTTGCGGACCTCGACGCGGTGGTCGAGCAGGTGCGCCAGGACGTGGGCGAGGCCGTCGCCGACGCGTCCGGGAGCGAGCCCGCCTTTTCCGTCGGCACGGTGCCGACCCCTGCCACGCCGGCGGACGTCAGCGCGGACATCGACGGCTTCGACTTCGAGCTCGCCAACGACGCCGACTGGGACATCAACGAAGACGGGAGCATCGACGACGGCACCGACGATGCGTACGACAATGCCTTCTTTCTGAGCGTCGAGGGCGACACCTACCCCGAGCGAAGCTTCGAGGTGGTCGACACGGAGGACGAGCGTGAGGTCGTCTTCCCGGCCGTGAGTGACCTCGGCGTCCCGGGCCTTCGCGTCGCGCGAAAGGTCTACGTGCCGGCGGCGGGGCGCTACGCGCGCTTCCTGGAGGTGCTGACCAACACCACCGCATCGGACCTGAGCGTGCAGGTCGAGGTCAGCGGTGACCTCGGTTCCGATGGCGACGAGGTCTATGGACCCGCTTCGGGCGGCCAGGTGACGCTCCGAGACAACGCCGATTGGCACACGAGCGTCGAGGACGGCGGCGGTGGCGACCCGGCGCTCGGCTTTCTCTACCCCGGTGGCGTCGCCACCCTCGACGAAGACGACTTCGA
>JBCCAW010000842.1:0-1711 GCA_039814655.1 Myxococcota bacterium
CCCCCACCCCCAAAGCCGCCGGCCGTCCCCCCCCCGATCCGTCGCGTCGGGGCGCCGGGGTCCCCCCCCCCGGTGCCCGGGCCGCGCGCGGCCGGGTCCGCCGCGACCCCCACGACGCGGTCGGCGAGCGCCGCATCCGTTGGCACCTGGAGCGCGGGTGGCACGAGCGCGGCGAGGGCCCCGGCGCCGCGGGCGACCACGGGCAGCCCCGCCGCCAGCGCGTCGGCCACGGCCATCCCGTAGCCTTCATGGCGGGACGCCGACACGAAGAGGTCGGCCTCGCCGTGCAGCGCCGCGAGCTCCGCGTCGCTCACGCTCCCGAGAAGCCGCACGGCTTGCCGATCGGCCAGTCCGGCCAGGTCGCCGCGGAGCGCGCCCGCGTAGGCCGCGTCGGCGTCGCTGCCGACGAGCGTCAGCGTCACCTCGCCGGAAAGGGGCGCCAGCGTCGCCACGAGGGCGCGCTGCGCCTTGCGCGGCGAGAGGGCGCCGACGACGAGGACGCGAAGAGGTCCTGCGCGTCGCCGCGCGTCCCGCGCAGCCTGCGCCCGGGCCCACGGCGCGACGCCAGGCCGGGCCACGGCCACGGACGCTGCGGGGACCCCGTAATCGCGGGAGAGCGAGCGGGCCGTTGCCGCGCTCGTCGCCAGGACCCCGCAGGCCCAGGCCAGGCTCGCGCGTTCCCCAGCCGCAAGGTCGGCGGCGCCGGGGCCCTCGTCGGCCAGCGGGTGGTGGCAGAGGGCCACCACCCGACGCTCCTGGGCCAGCTCTGCCATCTCTTCCGGCAGGGCACCGAGAGCGAGCCCGTCGACCACCAGGAGCCGCGCGCGCGGTACGGCGCGGAGCTGGGCGAGGGCCTCCCGGCGCGCGGCCTGGCTCGGCCGCGGGAAGTCACCGCGCAGCACGAGCGTGGCCGCGTCGGCGCCCCGCGCCGCGCAGGCACCACACACGGCCCGGTCGTAGCGCGTCCCACCGCTGAGCCGCTCCGGCGGACCGGGGAAGGCCAGCGTGAACGCGGGCGACGAGCTCACCCGGGAAGCTCGCCTTCGTAGCTCGCCAGCGCCACGTGCGACTCCTTCAGCGTGACCCGGACCGCGTGCAGGCCCCCGGCGTGCGGGCCGAGCGCCCCGGAGTGGACGCGGGCGACGATGCCGCCCCAGAGATGCTGGGCCAGGAACTCGGTCGTGGTGTTCACGCCCGCGAACTCGGGCAGCTCGTCCAGGTTGCGGTAGGCGAGGGGCGCGAGGACCTCGCGAAGGACCTCGTGGGCGAGGCCGATGTCGACGACGAGGCCGTCGGCGTCGAGCTCCCGGCGCATGAAGGCCAGGTCGACGACGTAGGTCGCGCCGTGAAGGCGCTGGGCGGGACCGAAGACCTCGCCCCGAAACGAGTGGGCGATCATCACGTGGTCGCGGACTTGGATGCTGTACATGGCCGCCGGAACCCTGGGGCTGGACGCCCGCGCGTCGAGCGTCACCGGTAGCGAAGGCGGGCGGCAAGCGTCTCCGGAGCGGCGAGGCGCGCCGGGAGCCGCGCCGGCGCGTCGGAAAGGGCGATCTCCTCGGCGACGAGGGCGTCGTAGCGCGGGTCCGCGAGGAGCCCCAGGGCGAGCGCGAGGCGCGCCGGGCGAGACCAGCGCGCGCGCTGCCTCGGCGCGACCGCCCCCACCTGGCTCGAGACCAGGCGAAGGCGCCGCCCGTGAAACGCCTCGCGC
>JBCCAW010000194.1:0-9536 GCA_039814655.1 Myxococcota bacterium
ACTCCGCGCATTCAGGAAGGCCGCATGCTCTTCCTCGGGGACGTGGACGTCTTCGACCCCACGGGCGGTCCCTGGGGCCGCGGCTATCTCAAGAGCACCGTGCCCATCGCGGGCGACGAGTGGTTCTTCGACGGCCACTTCCTGAACGACCCGTGCATGCCCGGCACGCTGATGCTCGAGGGCTGCGCGCAGGCCATGGCCTTCTACCTCGCGGCGCTCGGGTTCACCGTCGACAAGGACAGCTGGCGCTTTCAGCCCATTCCCCACGAGACCTACAAGCTGCTCTGCCGCGGCCAGGTCACGCCCGCGTCCCGGGAGCTCACCTACGAGCTCTTCATCGAGGAGGTGCACGAGGGCCCCGAGCCCATGCTCTACGCGGACCTCCTGTGTACCGTGGACGGCCTCGGCGCCTTTCACGCGCGGCGCTTCGGTCTGAAGCTCACGCCGGCCTGGCCGCTGCACGAGGTGACGCGCGGCACCGAAGAAGGGCGGCTCCTGAGCGAAGGCGAAGGCGACCCGCGTACGGCGCTCGCGTCCTACCGGGGCGGCGAGCCCTTCCGCTTCGACTACCCGTCGCTCCTCGCCTGCGCCTGGGGCAAACCGAGCGCCGCCTTCGGGCCCATGTACGAGCGCTTCGACGGGACCCGGCGCGTCGCGCGCCTCCCGGGCCCGCCCTACCATTTTCTGAGCCGCGTGACGTCCATCGCCGGGGAGCTCGGCGGCATGCAGGCTGGCTCCAAGGTCACCTTCGAGTACGACGTGCCCCCGGACGCCTGGTACTTCGGCGACAACGGCGCGCCGGTGATGCCCTTCGCCGTGCTCCTCGAGGCGGCGCTGCAGCCCTGCGGCTGGGTCGCGAGCTTCGTCGGCTCGGCCCTCGACATCGAGACGGACCTGCTCTTCCGGAACCTCGACGGAAAGGGCGTCATCCTCGCGGACGTCACGCCCGAGAGCGGCGTCTTTCATACGAGCGTCGAGATCACCAACATCTCGAAGTCCGCGGGCATGATCATCGAGAGCTTCCGGGTCCGCTGCCACACGCGCGACGCCGGCGGCCGCGAGACGCCCATCTACGAGCTCGACACGGTCTTTGGCTTCTTCCCGCCGGAGGCCTTCGTGGACCAGGCCGGGCTGCCCACGACGGAGGAGCAGCGCGCACTCCTCGAGCGGCCGGCCAACACCAGGCTCGACCTGACGAAGCGGCAGGGCCGGCTCTTCGAGGGCGGCGCGCGCCTCGCGAGTGGCCGCATGCTCATGCTCGACCGCGTGACCTACCTCGACCTCGACGGGGGCGAAGAGGGTCTCGGCGTGCTCCGCGGGGAGAAGGACGTGGACCCCGGCGAGTGGTTCTTCAAGGCGCACTTTTTCCAGGACCCGGTGCAGCCGGGCTCCCTCGGCCTCGAGGCCATGCTCCAGGGCATTCAGCTCCTCATGCTCGAGAAGGGTGCCGGGCTCGGCTGGCCGGAGCTGGACCACCCCGCCGCACGCTTCGAGAGCATCGGCACCCAGGACGAACACGTCTGGAAGTACCGGGGCCAGGTGGTCCCGACGAACGGGCTCATCGGCAGCACCGTCGAGCTCCTTGAGCTCGGCCGGGACGCGCGCGGGCCCGTCGCCGTGGCCCGGGCCTCGCTCTGGGTCGACGGCAAGCGCATTTACGAGGCGCCACGCTTCGGCATGCGCATCGTGACCGGGCCTGCGGGGCCCGGCGACGCAAAGGGAGGGTCCCGCGGCCCAAAAGCGCCTGAGCCCTCGGCTGCGGCCGGGGAGGGCGATGAGGCCGACCAATCGTTCGTTCGGGAAGTCATTCTCGATCCCGACAAGGACCTGTGGATCGGCGATCATCGCCCTACCTACACGCGGCCGGCCTTGCCTCTCATGGCCATCGCCGATCTCCTCGTGCAGGCGGCGCGGGAGGCGGGGCACGCGGCGGAGGGGCTCGAGGGGCTCGAGGGGCTCGAGGTGCAGCGCTGGGTCGTCGTGGACCGGCCGACGCGGCTCCGCGTGGAAGTCGAGGGCGACGAGGCGCGGCTCCTCGTCTGGCGCGAAGCGCCGAAGGCCGCGCTCTCGCGCTTCGAGCGCGCAGCGTCGGCCCGGCTCCGGGTGCCGGAGGCGATGGCCCCGCTCCGGCCCCTCGAGGGGGGACGAGCGGCGCCACTCTACGAGGGCGACCGGCTCTTTCACGGGCCGGCCTTCCGCTACGGCGTGGCGCTCACGGAGCGGGCCGGTGGCGCCCGGCTGTGGATGGACGCCGGCAAGGGTGCGGTGCCCATGGGCGCGATCCACCCGGGGCTGCTCGACGCCGCCACGCACGCCATTCCCCACGACGCTCTCCAGCGGTGGGCGCCGGAGCTCGGCGACGGCTTCGTAGCCTATCCGCGCCGCCTCGACCTCCGCGTCGAGGGCGGGCTGCCGGCGCACGGCGAGGTTGTCGCCGAGGTGCGCCTCGATGGCATCGAGCGGTCACCGGAGCGGCCGCCTTTTGCCCATTTCCGGATCGATCTCCACGCTGGCGGAGCGCGCATTGCGGCGCTTCGGCTGACGGAGGTGCTGCTCCCCAAGGGGCCCCTCGGCCGGGCCGCGCCGCCGGCCCGGCGTCGCTTCCTCGAGGGCCGCGTGGCGCCTGGAGTCGCGCTCTCGTCGAGGGCAGGGCCGACCACCGCGCTCCGCCACGACGACGTGGCCGTCTCGCGCTGGTTCCCCGGCGTGCTCGAGGACGTGTACGGCGACGCGCGGCCCGAGGTGATCGCCGCGAAGGAACACGTGGCCGCGAAGGCCGGCGCGCATCCGCGCGAAGTGCGCATCGAGCATGCGCAGGCCACGTTGGCGCGGCTCCCGCTCACGCGCTTCGACCTGACGCTCGAACCGGTGGCCGGGGCCCATCGGGTGACGAGCCGCGAGCGCCTCACGCGCGCGCCCCTCGAGGCCTTCTGGTCGCGGCACTTCGGGCTCGGTCGTTGGCCCGTCGAAGACCTTTACTTCGGCCTCGTGGAGCGCTTCCTCGGCCGCGTCGTGGTGACGGAGCCCGACGCCTTCGAGACGCTCCGCGGCCGCCCGGCGCTCTTCCTCGCCAACCACCAGACCGGCATCGAGAGCCTGCTCTTTTCCATCGTCGCCGGCGCGCTCCTCGAGGTGCCGGCGCTCACGCTCGCCAAGGCCGAGCATCGGGAAAGCTGGCTCGGGCGCCTCATCGCCCATTGCTTCTCCTGGCCCGGCGCCTCGGACCCGGGCGTCATCGCCTTCTTCGACCGAAGCGATCCCACGTCGCTCCCGCGCATCGCCGGGGAGCTCGAAGACGAGGCCGGCGCCCGGAGCCTGATGGTGCACGTCGAAGGCACCCGGGCCGAGCGTGGCGGCGCCCCCGTGGACACCATGAGCGGCATCTGGTGCGACCTGGCGCTTCGCGCGAGCGTTCCCATCGTTCCGGTCCGCTTCGCCCGTGGCCTCCCGCTCGAGGGCGTGCCGGAGAAGCTCGAGTATCCCTTCGCCATGGGCCCGCAGGACCTCATCATCGGGGCGCCGCTCCGGCCCGAGACGCTCGCCGCGCTGCCCTACAAGGAGCGGAGCGAGCGCGTGCGCCACGCCATCAACGCGCTCACGCCAGAGCTGGACACGCCGCAGCGGCCCGATCCGGCCTTGGCCCGGCGCGTCGCCGCCGCCATGCAGGCCCGTCAGGTCGGCGTCGGTCTCGCGACGGTCGGCGAGGTGCTCGCGGACCTCGAGACGCGGCACCCGCTCCTCGACGCGCTCTTCGCGGCGCAGGCCGAGGACGGACGTGAAACGCCGGCGCCCTCGTCGGGGGCCGGCGTGGAAGAGCGCGCGTGGCTCGCAGGGTTGTCGGCGCTTCTCGGTTTTCGCGCCCGAGCGTGACCTGCGGCGTCTTCGCGGCTCTTGGTGTCTCGATGGGGTTCAGTCCGCGGCGTTCGTGCGTCGTGGCCGCACCGGAGACCAGCCGTCATGAAAGCCCGGGTCCTCGCGCCAGGCTCCGCTGAGCCACAGATCGACGCTGTCCCTGGCAGGCGTCTTCCGAACGTTGACGTAGTTCGAGCCGGACGGGCTCTTCGAGAGCGTGGAAGTCGAGGAGGCGGTCACCGCCACCTGCGCTCCTTCCGCGTTGCCAATGCGCTTCGCGTTCATATGTCGCCTCCTTGGGCGCGGGCAGGCCGCGCGTGAGACACGGATGAGAGTGATAAAGACCACCGCCGAGGCGGCTCTCGCCGCGTAGGTCCGCTCCGCCTCGCCGGACATTGAGAATGCTCATGGAAACCCCCTCGAAACAAGGGGCGAGGTCCCGTTCCGGGATCTTCTTTTCTGACCGTAAAGTTCTACCGCTCGGTCGCGTCGGGTGTGCGCTGAAGCTCTTCGTCCAGCAAGCGTCGCCAGTCGGCCAAGATCGCCCTCAGGACCATGTCTGTGGACGGAAGAGTCCGGCGTCACGGAGCTGTTGCAGACGGCGCGCCTCTCGCTCGAGGCGCACCACGAGCTGCCAGCTTCTCACCGCCGCTGGCGGAGCGGGGTCGACGCGCGTGGCGTGGCGCATTCGCGCGGGGCGTTTCACCGGCGATGTGGCAGCCGTGAGACGGGAGGCGCCGGCTCCCGGCGGGGTGCGAAGGGCAGCGGCCAGCGGGCTCTCGGGAGCGATGCAGCGGCGACGCGGACGGCTCATGGCGGTCCCTCTCGTCGTGCGGGCTCGCCGGTTGCGCCGCCTCGGGGCCCGGGCGCAGGCTGCACGTCATGGCCCGCATGCGTTTCGAACGCGCCTACGCCCTCGCGGACGATGATGTGCGCGCGCGGCTCCGCGCCCTGGGGGACTACTGGCGAGCCAAACACGGCATCACGCTGCGCTGGGTGAGCGACGAGCTCGTGGAGCTGGAGGGCAGCAAGCTCGGCGTGACCTTCCGCGGGGAGGTTCAGGTGCGCGAGGGGCGCATCACCGCGGACATGGAAGCCAACTGGATGGCGAAGAAGCTCGGCGCGCAGGCGTACGTGGAGCGGAAGCTCGATGCTTACCTGGACCCGGCGGCGTCCCTGGCCGAGCTCGAAGCACGCGCCCCGCGGGCCTGAACCACCTTGGGTGCTGCGGCGGCCTGGACCGCCGTGCGATGCTCGGCGCCGTGAAGCTCCTCAAACGAGCCGTGGGTGCGACCTATCTGAAGGCGGCAGGGTGGCGAGCCGTGGGTCCCCCGCCGAAGGAGCCCGCCTATGTGCTCATCGCGGCGCCGCACACGTCGAACTGGGACCTGCCCTACATGCTGGCCATCTCCTACGTGCTCGACGTCCCCATCCGCTGGGCCGGCAAGCACACGCTCTTTCGCTTCCCCTTCGGACCGGCGATGAAGGCGCTCGGTGGTTTGCCCATCGTCCGGGAAAAGAAGTCGAACAAGGTCAAGCAGCTCGCGGAGCTCTTCACGCGCTACCCGGGCCTCAAGCTCACGGTGCCCGCCGAAGGCACGCGGGGCCGCACGGAGCACTGGAAGAGCGGCTTTTACTGGATCGCGCAGGAGGCCGAGGTGCCCATCGTCTGCGGTTACCTGGACTTCGAGCGAAAGGAAGGCGGCTTCGGGAACGTCGTTCATCCCACCGGCGACGTGAAAGCGGACATGGACCGCATCCGCGCGTTCTACGGCGACAAGGCTGGCAAGTACCCGGAGAAATTCGGCCCGATTCGTCTGCGTGAGGAGGGTGAAGGGGACGCTGGTGCGTCGGCTGCGTAACACCGCCCGGGCGCCCTTCGGCTCATAACCCCATTGGTTGAGGCGCATCGTCCGCCACGTGCCCACGCGATGCCCTTCACGATTCGGCCGCCGGTCCGTTCTGCCGGGGCGGGAGGCGAGGTTCCCACGATGCAGCGCGACTACGAGGCGGACTTCCACGGAGAGACGAGCAGCGATACGGCGCGGACCGCGCGCCCGGCCCAGGGCCTCGCCGCACGCGCCGTTCGGGAGCGCCTTCGTGCCTACGCCAGCACCGCGCTGGCCGAAGAGGTGGAACGCCGCGCGCTACGCCTCGCGGCGCGCCTCGCCATTCCCGAAGACGGTCGCGCCCTGGGCCTCTTCCTGGAGCGTTCGCTGCTTCCCTCCGCCAGCGTGATCCTCGGCGCCGACATCGCCGAGAGCCTCGCCGCCGAGCTCCACCCCATCGCCCAGCGCGCCTCCAAGGCACCGTCGCCGCCTGCCCTTCGGCCTCTTCGGCCACGCGCATCCAGCGCGCCGACGATGGTGCCCCCGAGTACCGCGCAGGCCGTGGTGGAGTCCGGGGTGGTGCTCAAGGCCGAGCTCTTCGACGAAGCGCCGGACCTCCGCCCGCGCGCTTCACGCTCGCGCGCTTCGGCCCGGTCGTCGACGCGTCCGGCGCCGACGCCGGAAGAGCGCGCGTTGATGGCGCGCGGTGGCGAGGTGACGGAGCTCCCCACGGCCTCCGGCGACGTCGCGGCCGTGGAGAACGAGCTTCCCACGGTGCGGCCACCGGCCTTCGAGCCCACGGCCGCTGACGCCGTTTACGCACGCTCCGCAGAGCTCGCGGCGTCGGGACCGAGCGAACTCGGGCTCTCCATGGCCGAGGACGCGGTGCGTCTCCGCCGGCAGCTCGCGGAGGAGGACCCGGTCGGTCAGGCCGCGTCTCTGGCGCAAGCGCTGCACAACTATGGCCTCCATCTCGGCGCCCTCGGGCGACCGGAGGAGGCCTTGGTCGCCTACGACGAGGCCGTCTCGTTGCGCCGGCGCCTCGCGACGGTGGCGCCCCTCGAACAGTCGGAGCTGGCCGAGGCGCAGCTTGCGCGCTCGCTGCACGGGCTCGCGCTTCAGCTCGCGCGGCTTGGCCGCCACGCGCAGGCCATCGAGGCCCTCGACGAGACCATCTCCATTCGCCTTTGCCTGGACGATGCGGACCTTCGGCCTGCCCTCGAGCGCGCCGAGAAACTCCGCGTCCGGCTGGCGTCACTCGTGCCCGTCGCCGCCGCGGCGGGTTGAGAGCGTCGTCGCGGCTCCGTTCAGAGCGCGCGGGCCGCGAAGCCTCGGCGCTCGAGCGCGTGGTAGAGCGAGGTAACCTTGCGGTAGCCGAGGCGCTCGGCGAGGCGCGCGGGCGCCATCGCGCGCTGGCGCAGCGTGCTCAGCGCCAGCTCGATGCGCGTGGTCGACAGGTAGCTACGCCAACCGCCGTAACTCGCGTGGTAGCGGCGGAAGTAGGCGCCCAGGGCTTCGGACGTGCGCCGCTCGCTGAGACCCAGCTCCGCGGCCAGGTCGTCCACGCCGGGGTAGCGCTCGAGGGCGGCGATGTGCTCGCTCACGAGCTGGGCCATGCGGCGCGTGGCCGGGCTCGGGACGTGACCCTGGACCTGGCGGAGCCTCTCCGGGTCGAGCCAGTTGGGTGCGTGGCCAGGGTCGTGAAGCCACCCCCCGTCGGAGCGTGAAAGCCACCCGAGCGGGTCGTCGCCCAGCGTCGCCAGCGGTACGGGCCGCAGCTCCGGCGGGCCGCCTTCGGCCTTGCGGTCGAGGATCGCCAGGAGCTCGACATCGGGCGTCGAGCCCAGGAGCGCCGTGCCCGGCGCGCGGGCGCGGAGGGCCTCGCCCTGCCGCACGACGTGCTCGCCGGCGTCGGTCTTCACGAAGAGCTCCCCGGACACCGCCACGAAGACCCAGGCCCCGGGGCTCGCGCGCCGGTCTCCGCCCAGCTCCTGGGCGCCGAAGCGCTGAGACTTCATGTGGCCGACGAGAAAATCCGGCGCGCGGTAGACGCGCTGGGCAAGCCAGGCCTCGTCGGAGAGTTGCCAGCGGTAGCGCGTGCGCAGCACGCCGATGGCATAGCAAGGGTCGCGACGGGAGGGGCGCCGGGATTTGAGCAATCGCGCAGGTCCGGGCGCTGCCGCAGCCTTTGGCCCATGCGACGCACGGCCTGGCCCTTGGCGCTTCTGACGGCTCTTCTCGCCTTCGCATGCGGAGATGGGCCCACGCTTCCCATCGACGCGGCGACGGATCTTGCGGCGGCCTTCGACGCCGGAGTGGACGCGGCCGCGGACTCCGGGCCGGCGCCCCGGCCGCTCCCGAGGGACCCGGTCCCTTGCAGGCTGGCGCTACCCCTCGACGCCGAGGACGGCCGGGACGTGCACTGCCTGGACGTGCCCGGGGACGACGGAGGAGACATCGCGGTGCACGTCACGGTCTTCGACGCGGCGCTCCCAGCGCTCCCGGTCTACGTGCTGATGGGCGGCCCGGCCCTTCGCGGGTCGGCCTACGTTCGCTACCTGACGCAGGAGACACGGCGCGCGCGTTTCGGGGAGCGTCCCGTGGTGTTTATCGAACAGCGCGGCGTGGGCGTGAGCGTGCCAGCGCTTCGCTGCGCGTCCGGCGATGACCTCGGCGCCTGCGCTACGCAGCTGCGCGACGAGGGCGTGGACCTGGCCCGCTTTACGACGCGGCATGCGGCCGACGACGTGGCCACCGTGGCAGACCGGCTCGCGCACTCCAGCTTCACGCTCGCTGGCGGCTCCTACGGCAGCCGGCTCGGGCTCGAAGTGCTCCGGCGACATGGGGCGCGCGTCGAGCGGGCGTACCTCGAGTCCATCGTGCCTCCGGACACGGACTTTCTCTTGCCGCTCATCGAGGGAAGCGAGGAGGCGCTCGAGGCCCTCTGCGCGGGAGAGGCATGCCCGCCGGACGTGCTCGCGCGGGCCGCGGAGCGCGCGCGGACCATGCCGCCGAGCGGCGTCTTTGGCCCCATCGGCGAGGCGCTCCTGGGCTTCGCGGTCTTCGAGGCCCTCTACCACCAGGACCTGGCCGCCGCGCTCCCGGCTACGCTCGAGGCCTTCGCGACGGGCGCGCCCGAGGGGCTCGCGGGCGTGGAGGCCGCGTTGAGTCGCCCGCCGCGCGTCGAGCCCCTCGCCTACCGGGCCGTGATCTGCGCCGACTTTCTTCCGCTCTTCGATGGCGAGGCCTACGCCGCGGCGGCGGCGCTGGGGCCACCGGAGCTGGCGGCGCTCTTCACCTCCATCGGCGCCACCTTCGGGTCGTGCGAGGCGTTGAGCCTCGCCGCGGGACCGGCGGCGAGTCGCGCGCCTGTCGTGAGCGACGTGCCGACGCTGCTGGTCGCTCCGGGCCTCGACGCCCGGTCGCCGCTCTCGGGGGCGCTAAGGGTAGCGGAGACGCTCCCGCGCGCCCGAGTGCTGCGCCTTCCGGGCCGCGTGCATACGCCCGCCCTCGGGTACCAGGTCGAGGGCCGGGCCCTCGACGAGTGCGCGGCCTCGGTCATGCGCACCTTCCTCGCGGACCCGAACGCCGACGACCCCGCCTGCGCCGCCACGTCGCCCTGACTCGGCCCCGGACTTCGGCGTGCTCGGTGAGCGTGCGGCGGAACGCGGCGTCCGCGGGAGCGCGCCGGGCGGCGAAGGCCAGGGCTTCGGCCTCGCCATCGCCGAAGCCACCGCGCGCCGGCTTGGCGGGCGCCTAGAGCTCGGCGACCTCGACGATGGAGGCGCGAGCGTCGCCCTGGTCCTTCCGCTCGCTCCGTTGCCAACGGTGCCCAGCTGAAGTCCACGGAGGCGG
>JBCCAW010000770.1:0-2208 GCA_039814655.1 Myxococcota bacterium
CGCACGTGCGGGTCGTCGAGGTCCGCGTCCGGGAGCCGATGGGAGAGGTTCGCCGCCGTGATCAGCACGTGCGTCGTCTCCGGGGTCAGCTCCACGGGGAGGTACGCGCGGGGATGCGCGGGATCGGGCGTCGCCTCCAGCCGACCGAGGGGCCGGCCCGTCGCGTCGAGGCGGGTGACGACGAGCTTCCATTCCACGCCGTGCTCGCCGCGGAGCCAGACGCGAAGCCGGGACTCGGCGGGTGCCCCGCGCACCTCGACGAGGCCGTAGGAGGCGCCGTAGGGCCCGAGGGCTTCGCTCGGGGCCGTGTGCTCCGGAAGCGCTTCGAAGGGGATCGCGAAGCGGAGCGGCGGCGCCATGTCGTCGCCCAGCCCGAGGAGGCCTGGCGGCGCGCCAAAGGCCTCCCGGGCGCCGAGAAAGAAGCGCGCGACGCCGATGCGCGCCACGAGGTCCTCGAGGCGCCGGTCGCCGGCGTCCGTGAGCGCCTCGAGGGCCTGCCAGAGGTCCGGTCCGGCCCGGAGCCCTTCCGCGCGCCCTTCCCAGGTGCGCTGTCGCGCCAGCTGCCAGAGCTCGCGGAGGAAACGTCCGCTGCCCCCGTCGCGTTGCTCGCCAAGGAGCGCGAGAACGACACCGCCGCCGGCCCCTTCGTCGGCCGCTTCGGCGATCCACCCGCGCTGCGGCTCCTGCTGCTGGCGCTGCGCACCGTCCCCGCAGGCGAAGCGGCCGAGCCAACGGTAGGCGAGAGCGCTGGCCGTCGCCCGGCGCCACGCCGGGGCCTCGGCCGGGTCCAGAGAGAGGAGCAGGGCCTCGGCGACGCCGCGAACGACGCAGGCCTCGAGATCGCCAGGCGCCGGGTCCACGCGGGCAAAGGCGTGCATGCGATCGAGGTAGGCGACGGGGTCGAGCACGTCGGGCGCTGCCTCCGCGAGCCGCGGCGTCGGCGTGAGGTAGACGTCGAGAGCCGGCGACCCGCCGCGGCCCCCGTCGGTCTCCGGCGGCGCCCAGCCCGCCGCATGCAGGAACGCGATGAAGGCCTCCGCGTGGGCGAGGGCCGCGTCGACGGTGCGCGCCGGCACGCCGGGCGCGCCGTGCACCGCGACGTGCCCGGAGAGGGCCTCGCGGCGAAGCGCGGCCTCCGGGCGGGGTTCCGGCGTGGGCGCGGCGGTGCGCGGACCGGCCCAGCGCCGCGCCGTCATGGCCACGAGCGACTCGGCGAACTCGTCGATGCTCCCCTGGGCCGTGGGCTCCCCGCCTTCCTCGGGGCCCGGAGCCGGCACGGGGCTACAGGCTCCGAGGAGCGCCGCAGCCAGGGCCCCGGCAAGGCGCGCCGGCGCCGGCGCCAGGCCCGGCCTCGGGGCGACGGAAGGTCTCAGGATATTTGACATGTGCGCGGCACAGCCTCTACTTCCGGCCTGGTGGGCCTTTGGCCCTTGCGTCCGGTTTCACCCCATCCAACGAGCCGCTCACGGTGACCAGCTTCGACCCTGCGGGATTCTACGCCTTCGACCTCGAAGAGGGGGCCGTCCGCGCTGGCGGTGACCGGGTCCTCGTGATGAGTGACACCGTGGTGACCGCCTTGGTTTCCGCCGCCGAGGAGGCCGGGGACCTGAGCGCGCTTCGCGTTCTGGGAATGGAGCTCGGCGCCCGCGCCAAGGGGCGTCTCCCGGACGTGGCGGCGGCGACGCCCCTCGACGCGCTCGGAGAGGCGGCGGCGCCGGTGGCGCTCTTCGGCTGGGGGCGCTTGCGCCTCGAGCGCTGGGGCGCCGCGCTCGTCCTGGAGCTGGAGAACGCGCCGGCGCTCGGCGAGGACGGCTTCGCAGAGGCGGCGCTGCTCGGCGGGCTGCTGAGCGGGATGACCGGACGCGAGGCGGCGTGCGTACCCGCCCGTCACGAGGGCGCCCGGCGCTTCGTCGTGGTGAGTGCCTCCATTGCCGACACGGTGTACGGCTGGGCCCTCGACGGCTTCGAGGTGGGGGCCATCGTCGAGCGCCTGACGCGAGGGGCGGCATGAGCGCCGCACGCATCGAGAGCCTCGAAGGCCTGCTCGCCCGGGTGCAACGGAACCGGGGCCGGCCTCGGGAGCTCGACGCGCAGCCCGCCGCGGCGGCGCCCCGGGCGCCGGAGCTGGACCCGAGCCCGCTGCCGCGGTCCGCGCCGCCGCAGTCCGCTCCGCCGCAGTCCACTCCGCCGCAGTCCACTCCGCCGCAG
>JBCCAW010000214.1:0-9117 GCA_039814655.1 Myxococcota bacterium
CCACCTTCGAGGCCGCGTCCGCCCCCGTCGCCTTGGCCCGGGCCGCGGCCGCGCTACACCCTCGCCATGGGGAATCCGCTCGTCGACCTCGCCTTCGACCTCTCCTGGAACGACATCGCCGCAGAGCACGTGGAGCCCGGCATCGACGCGCTCGTGACCGAGGCCCAGGCCGCCGTCGCGGCCATCGGCGCGCCGACGACGCCGCGCCGCTACGCAACGACGCTCGGCGCCCTCGAAGAAGCCACGGTGAAGCTCGGCCTAGCGCTCACCGTCGTCGGCCATCTGGAGGCCGTGCGCACGACCCCGGAGCTCCGGGAGGCCTGGAACCGGGCCCGGCCGAAGGCCGCCGCCTTTCTCGCGTCCTTGCCCCTCGACGCTGCGCTCTACGCAGCGCTCCGGGAGTTCGCGGCGACGCCCGAGGCGGCCGCGCTCGACGCACCCTACGACCGGCTGCTGAAGAAGACCCTCGAGGAGTTCGAGCGCCACGGCGCGGCCCTCGGCGACGCGGACAAGGCGCGGCTCCGGGAGGTGGACGTCGCGCTCACGAAGGTCTCCACGCGCTTCGGCCAAAACGTGCTCGACGCGACCACCGGCTGGGAGCTGCTGGTCGATGACGAGGCCTCCTTGGCGGGCCTCCCCGCCTCGGCACGAGACGCCGCGCGCCAGGACGCGGAGAGCCGCGGCCAGAGCGGCTGGCGCTTCACGCTTCAGGCCCCGAGCTACCTCGCCGTGATGCGACACCTCGACGACGGCACGCTCCGGGAGCGCGTCTGGCGCGCCTTCAACGGGCGGGCCGCGGCGGGTCCCAAGGAAAACTGGAGCCTGATCGCGGAGATCCTCTCGCTGCGCGCGGAGAAAGCCGCGCTGCTCGGGCACGGCGACTTCGCCGACTTCGTGCTGCTGGACCGCATGGCCCGGAGCGGCGGCGCGGCGGCGGCCTTCGTGGAGGACCTCCGGGAGCGGACCGCACCCGCCGCTGCGGCCGAAGAAGCCGAGCTGCTCGCCTTTCGCCGGGAGCGGGAAGGCCCCGACGCCGCGGCGCTCGCGCCCTGGGACGTGGCCTACTACGCGGAGAAGCTCCGCAAGGAACGCTTCGCCTTCGACGACGAAGCGCTCCGCCCCTACTTCGCCGTGGACCACGTGCTCCGAGGGCTCTTCGAGCTCGTCGAGTCCCTCTACGGCGTGCGCATCGAAGAGCGCGAGGCGGAGGTCTGGCATCCGAGCGTGCGCTGCTACGGCATCTACGAAGGCGAGCGCCTGGTCGCTGCGTTCTACGTCGACCTCTTCCCCCGGGACGACAAGCGCGGCGGCGCGTGGATGAACCCGCTGCAAAGCGGCGTCGGCGAAGGCGCACCCGGCCAGGGCGAGCTGGGGCCGCACCTCGGGCTCTTCTGCGCCAACGTTACGCCGCCGCTCGGCGATGCCCCGGCGCTGCTCACGCACGCCGAGGTCGAGACGCTCTTTCACGAGTTCGGCCACCTCTTGCACCACGCCTTCAGCGAGGTGCCCGTGCGCAGCCTCGGCGGCACGAACGTGGCCTGGGACTTTGTGGAGCTTCCTTCCCAGATCATGGAGAACTTCTGCTGGGAGCGCCGGAGCCTCGACCTCTTCGCCCGGCACCACGAGACCGGCGAGCCCATCCCCGACACGCTCTTCGACAAGCTGGTTCGCTCGCGCACCTACCGGGCCGCCAGCGCGCAGATGCGCCAGCTCGGCTTCGCGGCCGTGGACCTGGCGCTGCATCGCGACTTCGACGCGAAGGGCACGACGGAGAGCGCGCTCCGCGACTTCGGCAACGGCGTGCTTCAGGCCTACGCACCGGCGCCGCTGCCCGAGGATTACGCGATGCTCTGCGCCTTCACGCATCTCTTCGCCTCCCCCACGGGCTACGCCGCCGGCTACTACAGCTACAAATGGGCGGAGGTCCTCGACGCGGACGCCTTCACGCGCTTTCGCGACTCCGGCGTGATCAGCGCCGAGGTGGGGCGCGCCTTTCGCAACGCAATCCTGGCCCGGGGCGACAGCGACGAGCCGGCGGCCCTCTTCGAGCGCTTCATGGGCCGCGCGCCCAGCCTGGATGCGCTGCTCGAGCGCATCGGCCTCGCTGCCTAGCAGGCGGCTAGCACGAAGGCAGCGCCGACCGGAGGCGAAGGCCGAAGCCGTCGCCATCCACTTCGACCTCGTCGAAGACCGAAGCGATGAGCGTGGCCCCGCGACCTCGCACGGCCTCGGGAGCGAGCGGCGAGGGGCCGGTTTGGGTGTAGGGCGTGCCGGCCCAGCGGAGGTACACCTCGAGGATGCCCGCCTCGACGGTGACCGTCACGCGAAGGCCGCCGTCCCGTCCCGGAGCCTCGGCCAAGCGCGCCATCCACGCCCGGTAGTCGTCGTCTCGTTCGTCACCGTCAAGGCCGTTCACGCCGTGGGCGACGGCGTTGGTGAGCGCCTCCGTGAGACCAAGGTCGAGCATGGTCGCGTCGTCGTGGGCTGGGAGCCGGTCCAGGACCCACGCAATGGTGGGGCGAATTTCCTCGACCGTGCCCCGGAGAACCCGCTCTTCGTGACGGGCCGGGAGCGGACGCACCTCAGCCATCGCGCTCGATCACCAGCACCGTGGCGTCATCGCGAAGTTCCGCGGGCACGTCGCAGAGCGCCTCGCCGAGGCGCGTCTCCCAGGCTTCGGCGCCGAGGTGTGCGCAGGCGTCGTCGCCGAAGAGCGCGAGGCGCGCGAGGGGGTTTTCGATGGCGTCCGCGTGCCCAAAGGGCTCGGTCAGCCCGTCGCTGAGCACCACGATGCGGTCGCCAGGCCGCACGGGTAGCACCGTCGCCCGGTAGCGCGCTCCGCCGACGAGACCCGGCGGGAATCCCGAGCCGGAGACCGTCGCGACCACGTTCCCCCCGCGCACGAGGGCGATGGGAGGCAGCCCGGCGTTGACGATCTCTGCGCTCCTGGCGTGCAGGCGCAGGGCGGCGACGCAGGCGTAGCGGCCCGCCGTGCCGAGGGCCTCGTCGAGCGCCGTGAGCGCGTCCGCGGGGGCATGGCGCTCGAGAAGCGCCTTGAGCTCGCTTTGCACGCGCGAGGCGACGATGGCCGCGGCCATGCCATGACCGGCCACGTCGACGAGCATGGCGATGGGCAGTCCGAAGGAGCCGGTGCTCAGGCTAAAGACGTCGCCGCCAATACGATCGCCGGCCATGACGCCGCCGCTCGCCTGCCAATGGGCCCAGCGCTCAGGCACCGAGGGGAGCTGCTGCCGCTGGACGGCGGAGGCCTCCTCGAGGGCCTCCTCGAGGGCCTTTCCCGTGGCTTCGGCCGCGCGGGCTTCGCGCCGGGTTCGGTCGAAGCGGAGATGGCTCGCGACGCGATGGGTCAGGATTCGCGGATTCACGGGCCGGTGGAGGTAGTCGTCCGCGCCCGCGGCGAAGGCCGCGTCGACGTGCTCCGGGGAATCGCTCGCGGTGAGGATCACCACCGGAAGCGCCGGCTGCAGGGCCCGGAGCCGCACGAGCACCTCCGGGCCGTCCATGCCCGGCATCATGTAGTCGAGCACGACGAGGGAGGGCGCGCGCTCTTCGACGGCCGCGAGCGCCGAGTGGCCGTCGGCGACGCTCCGGACGATGTAGCCGGCAACGCGGAGCGTGCGCTCGAGGAGTCCCCGGTTGGTGGGGTCGTCGTCCACCACGAGAACCTCTGCGCCTTCCACCGGCGAGCGAAGCACGCCCGAGGATTCCCCCACCGTCAGCGGCACGGCGACATCGGTAGACCGAGTCATTCTCCCTCTGGAACGGCCGCTCCGGTCGATCGTGAAGGCAGGATGAGGCGAAGGCGGGAGGCGCCTCAGCCGCCGGCGACGAAGTCCATGCGAACCGTGATCTCGTTGCTCACCTTGAGGCGCACGACGGAGGGCACCTCGACGCCGTGCGCGTCGAGGGCGACGCGAAACTGAGCGCGCCCACGAAGGCTCCCCTCCCCATCCCAGCGAACGCGCACGCGCGCCGTGACCGGGCGCGTGACGCCGTGGAGCGTCAGCCGTCCCTCGACGCGTAGGTCGGCATCTTGCCCCGCTTCGAGGGTGCTGGCGCCGCTGACGCCGGTGATCTCGAAGATGATCTCCGCGTGATTGGCGGCGTCGAGCCAGTCCGAGCCCACCAGGTGCGCGTCGCGCTCCTCGATGCCGGTCTGGAGGGACCGGACCGGGACGGCGATGCGACCGCGCGTCGCGGTGACGTTGGCCGGGTCGAAGCGAACGCTCCCGGAGGCCTGGCGGCTCACGCCGTTGATGGTCTCGAGCTGGGCCTCCGACCGGAACTGCGTCCGAGCCCGCTCGATGGGCAGGTCCCGCGCCTGCGCGGAGGCCGTACTGGCGAGCGCCACGAGGGACAGCGTGGTGGCGGCGGCAATGCTTCGAATCATGGTTGTCGTCCTCTCCCGTGGGTCCGACGTGCGCCGGCGGAGACCATTCACCCTTAGTCGCCCGCGCGCAGGGGCGCCGTTTCGTGGAAGGTCCACTCGGGGTTGTCCCGGACCGACCGCTCCAGGCTCCAAACGTCGGTGAAGAGTGCCACGAGCGCGCCATCGACGTCGCTGACGACCATGGGAATGCGCATGGCCAAGGCCTCCTCCGCCGTCTCCGGCCCCTCGAGCCAGCGCGCGTGCTGGTAGGGGAGCGGGTCGAAGCGGATTTTGGCGCCGTACTCCTTCTCCACGCGGAAGGTGAGCACCTCGAACTGCAGGCGCCCCACGACGCCGCAGATGGGGTCCTTCTCCCGCCCGGGCTCGGTGAAGAGCTGGACCGTGCCCTCCTCGGCGAGCTGATGGATGCCCTTCTGGAGCTGCTTTCGCTTGAGCGGGTCGAGGAGCACGAGGCGACCGAAATGCTCCGGGCTGAAGCGGGGCACGGCGTCGAAGCTCATGGGCCCGCCCGTGGAGATGGTGTCGCCGATGCGGAACACGCCAGGATCGTAGAGGCCGACGATGTCGCCGGGGAAGGCCTCCATGACCGTCTCGCGCTCCTGCGCGAAAAACTGCTCGGCGCGGTTCAGGCGGATCTCTTTGCCGAGGCGGAAATGATGCACGCGCATGCCGCCCTCGAACTTGCCCGAGCAAATGCGCGCGAAGGCGATGCGGTCCCGGTGCGAGGGGTCCATGTTCGCCTGGACCTTGAACACGAAGGCGCTGAAGCGGTCGTCCGTGGGCGCGACGGGAGCCCCCTCGGCGTCCTGGCGCTCCCCCGGGGGCGGGCACAGCGTCTCGAAGCGCCGGAGGAAGGGCTCGACGCCAAAGCTCGTGAGCGCGCTCCCGAAGAACACGGGGGTCAGGTCGCCAGCGAGGAAACGCGCATCGTCCCAGGCCTCGCCCGCGCCCTCGAGGAGCTCGACCTGGTCCCGGAGCTCGCCGGCGGGTTCGGCGCCGAGGAGCGCGTCGAGCGTGGGGTCGTCGAGGCCGCTCACGTCGACCTCGACCTTCTTTTCGTTGCCCGGGCCGCCCTTATGAAAGCGGAGCACCTTCTTCTGGTTCCGGTCGTAGACCCCCTGAAAGAGGTCGCCGGAGCCGATGGGCCAGGTGATCGGGTAGCTCTGGATGCCGAGCACCTCTTCGACCTGCGCCGTGAGATCGAAGGGATCGCGGGCCGGCCGGTCGAGCTTGTTGATGAAGGTGACGATGGGGATGCCGCGCATGCGGCAGACGTGGAAGAGCTTACGCGTCTGCGGCTCCACGCCCTTGGCGGCGTCGAGGATCATGATCGCGCAATCGGCCGCGGTGAGCGTGCGGTAGGTATCCTCGCTGAAGTCGTTGTGACCCGGCGTGTCGAGCAGGTTCCAGCGATAGCCGTCGTAGGTGAACTGGAGCACGGAGCTCGTCACGGAGATGCCGCGCTGCTTCTCGAGCTCCATCCAGTCGGAGGTCGCCGAGCGCTTCGATTTCCGCGATTTGACGGCACCAGCCATATGGATGGCGCCTCCGTAGAGGAGGAGCTTCTCGGTCAGCGTCGTCTTCCCGGCGTCCGGGTGACTGATGATCGCGAAGGTCCGGCGGTTCTCGTGCGGGGCCGGCATGGAGCCGTGTGTAGCGGCCAGGGCTGACCGGGGCCAGCGCCCGGCGGCGTCCGGTGGCACGCGACGCCGAGCCCGCGAGCGACCGTTCGCCCCGCGACGAAAAACGCCGGTCTCTGATACGAAGGAAGCCATGGACGACGCCCTCGAGCCGATTCAGCTCCACCACGACGAGCTGCGGATCTTGGCGGCGCTCCTTCGCTGGGTCGTCATGGCCGATGGGGTGCTCACGGACGCCGAGCTCGAGGCCCTCGCCGCCGTGCCGCATCGCATCGGCGTCACCGAGCCGCGCTGGCGCGTGGTGTCGAGCGAAGCCGTCGAGGTGCACCCGAACGCGCGGGCCGCCGAGGAGGCCGCGCTCTCCATGGCGCGCCGTCCGGCCCGAGAGCTCGTCTATGAGCTGCTCTACGACCTGGCGCGCTCGGATGGCTTCGACGACGCCGAGTGGGACGTGCTCGAGCGGCTGTCCGAAGGCTGGCGTGCGCGCCACGGCTGATGCCTTCAAACGCCGACGCCCTGCGCCGTTCGCGACGAGGGGTTTGACCGCGCTCGGTCGCGACCCTCTCGTCCCTCCGTGCTCGAATGTTTCCGCGCTCACCTGGATCCACGCGCCTTCGACGAGGGCGTGGGCTCGTCCCCGGCTGCGTCTCGCCGCGCGCGGCAGCTGACGTGGTCCGCGGCGAAGCGCGGGCACGCCCTCGCGGAGGCGGCGCTCTTCGGCCCGGCAACCTTTGTCGGGCTGTCCTGGCTCGTCGCGCCGCGGGCCCTCGCGGCCCTCGCGCAACCGGGGCGGGTGGCCGTGGGCCTCTTCGCCCTGCTCGCGGCCATCGCCGTCTTCAGCCGCCGGGACTTCAGCTTTCTCCGGGGCCCGCTCGCGCTGGCCACCGCCGGTAGCCTCCTCGTGGTCGTCGGCAGCGCGCTCCTTGCGCGCTCACCGGGGCCGCTCTTCGCCTTCGCCATGGTGGCCTGCGCGGCCCTCGCGACGCTCGAGCAAGCCGCGGCAGTGCGGCGCGGCTGGCGCCCGCTGCCCTACCTGGGAGCAGCGCTTCAACTGCTGGCGCGGCCGATCTTCGCGCCGGTGCCCGCCCTCGGCCGGGCGCTCCTTCGTCTGGCCGACCTCGCCGGCCGGCCGCTCGTCGCCGCGAACGCGGGGCTCCGCCGGGCGCTTCGGCCGGCACGCCTGCCCGACGGCCTGCGCCCGCGTCGCTGAACCTGCGCCGGCGGCGCACGCTTCGAAGCTCAGCGCCCGCTCGATCCGGTACGCTGCGCGGGTGAAGCTCATCGGACTCTACAAAACACGCGAAGCCGCAGCGAAGGCCCGCGAGCTGATGGTCGCGCGCGGCATCGGGGAGGCTCAGATCAGCCTGCTCGCGCCGGAGGGAGAAGGGGGGCCGAGGCTCGCGGCGTATACGGCCTCGACGTCGGCGGAGACGGCGTGGAAGGTCGGCCTCCCCACCGGCGCGCTCGCGGCGCTGGTGGGCTTCGGGATCACCGCGGGCAGCCTGGAGCTCGGGGGCTCGCCCATCGAGGCCGGCCTCGTCGGCGCGCTGGCAGGGCTCGGCGTCGGACTGCTCCTCGGCGGGGCCGTGGGCGCCCTCCTGGGCCGGCGGCACCACGTGCTCCGGGCGGACTTCTTCGAACCGGACGCCAAGCGGGGGGCCGCGGCCCTCGGCGTGCTCACCCACGACGAGACCGAGAACGAACACGCGCGCTACGCCTTTCGATCCACCGGAGCGCTCGCCATCGAGTCCCAGGCCGACGGGAAGATCGCCGTACCGGCCGCAAAGGGCGCCCCTGCGCCGGCGGAGGAGACACCGGTGGCGGAAGAGACACCGGTGGCGGACACCGACGTGGCGGACGCCGACGCGCTCGCGCTCCCGGAGGGCGGCGCGGCCGAGACCGTGGAGGAGGCGCTCGCGCTGGCCGACACGGAGCTCGGCGACGTCAGCGGAGAAGCGCCGGAGAAGACGGCCGAGCCCGCGCGATGACGCGGCGGCGCTTGCGCGGGGTGGCGGCACCCCCCAGATGCGCCGGGTGAGCGCACGAGCGCCGACAGGAGGCCACCAGCACAGCGCCTGGCTCGCCAGCTTCGTACTGCTGGTCGCCGCGGAGGCGAGAGCCTCGCCGGAAGTGGAGGCGGCGCACGACGGCGACGACGCGCGCGCCGTGGTCACGCTCGTGACGGACGTGGACTCGGTGCCGGCCGGCGGGACCTTCCGCGCGGGCGTCCGCTTCCGCCTCGACCCGGGCTGGCACGTCTACTGGAAAAACCCCGGCGAGGCGGCCTTCGCCACGACGGTCGCGTTCGCCGATGACCTGACCCCGGGCCCGCTCCAGTGGCCGGCTCCAGGGCGCTTCGTGAGCTCCGGGAACATCGTCACCTACGGCTACGGAGAGGAAGTCATGCTCCTCGCGGAAGCCCGCGCGCCGGATGACTCGGAGGGCCGCCTGACGATCACCGCCGACGTCGATTTTCTGGTGTGCAAGGTCGACTGCATCCCGGGCCGGGCGCTGCTGGATCGCGCGATCGAGGTGGGCGAACGTCGCCCGAGCGTCGACGCCGAGGCCTTTCGCGTCGCCCTGGCGGACGTGCCGCTCACGGCGGAGCAAGCGAGCCTCCGGGTCGCCTTGCCTGTGCCCCGCCCGCTCGGGCGCGGCGACTCCGTGCGCACGCGGCTCCGCGTGAGCGGCCGGGGCGCGCTGGGGGGAACGGGGATCGCGACGCTGATTCCCGAGCGGCACCCGAGCCTCAGCGTCGAGCCGTCCCTCCCGGAGCGCGAGGGCGCGACGCTCTTCATCCCGCTCCGCCTGACGCACGGTCCCGACACCCCCCGGCCCGAGCCGGACGCGGCGCCCCCGGACCGCTTCCGCGGGGTGCTCTCGCTCGTGGAGGACGGAGAGCCCCTGCGCGTCACCTTCGACCTGCCGCTGCCGCGAGCGACGGACACGGACACGGACACGGACACGGACACGGAAACGGAAACGGAAACGGAAACGGAAACGGACACGGACACGGACACGGACACGGACACGGACACGGACACGGACACGGACACGGACACGGAC
>JBCCAW010000638.1:0-3248 GCA_039814655.1 Myxococcota bacterium
CGCTCGCGCGGCGCCGGCACGTCGCGCGACGGCGCCGCGGTCGTGGGCCGCGCCGCGCGCGCCGCGCAGGCCGTGAAAAGCGGCACGACGAACAGCGGCACGACGAACAGCGGCACGACGAAGCACGGCGGAGTACGCCGGGTCCCGGGCGCCGCCGGGCCCGGACCCTGCGGCGCCTCGTTGCCCTGCTCGCAACCCTGCGGCGCCTCGTTCACCTGCGGCGCCTCGTTCATGGACGCCGCGCGCTCCTTCGCGGTGCGTCGAGAGCCCGCGTGGCGTACCGATGGGCGGCGGCGAAGGCCCGGGGGCCCTCTTCGAGGCGGAAGGGTCCCACGCGGGGCAACGCGGGAAAGGCGAGGAGCTCGAGGTTCTCCCGCCGGGGCGGAGGCGCCGCCTCCTGGCCCCGGCGCGAGCGGCTCTCGAGGTGGTGGTGCAGGATGCGCTCACCGGGCCGGGCGCCAGCGAGGCCGGGTCGGTCGCGAATGCCGCCGTCGAGATGGAGCCGGCCGTCGAGGCGGACGGGCCAGAAGAGCCCGGGCACCGCGCAGGACGCCTGCACCGCCGACGCCAGTGCGCCGCGGCTCCGCACCCGGGTCTTCCGGGCCCGCAGCTCGTACACGCTGAGGCGAAGCGGACGGGCGCAGGCTTCGAAGGTCGCCCGGGGCAGCGCCGCCTCGAGGCGGCGGCGAAAGCGTCGGCCCCGGAGCAACCCCGGGCCCGGCGCGGGGTCCCAGAACTCCTCGCGGCGAAGCGACGCGAGCAGCGCGCCGAGCTCCGTCCCGCTGTAGCCGCCGGCGGCCAGGGCGCCCACCAGCGCGCCGGCGCTGGCGCCGAGAAAGGCCCGGGGACGCAGCCCCGCGTCCTCGAGCGCCGCGAGCACCCCCGCGTGCGCGAAGAAGCCAAAGAAGCCGCTCGAGAGCGAAAGCGTGAAAGGCGCCTCGTCGAGCCACGCGCCAAGGGTCCCGCCGGACCCGGGGCTCGGTTGTCCTGCCCGAGCTCGAGGGCCTTGAGCGGGGGCGGTCACCGTCGCCAGCGCGCTTCGCTCGCCGGGGCCTCCAGCTCGACCTCGACCTTCACCCGCGTCTCGAGACGCTCGCCCTTGCCGCCCTTGAAGAGCGTGCCCGCCGTGGGCGTCGCGTCCCGGTAGTTTCGCCCGTGGGCCACGCGCACATGGTCGAGGTTCGCCAGTACGCCGTTGGTCGGGTCGAAGCCGCACCAGCCGTGCCGCGGCATGTAGACCTCGCACCAGGCGTGGCTCGCCTCGGACTGCACCTGGTTGGCGTAATCGGCGCCGGTGCGGATGTAGCCGACGCGGTAGCGCGCCGGGACGCCGAGGAGCCGGCACAGGCAGATGAAGAGGTTGGAGAAATCCTGGCAGACGCCCTCGCGCCGGGTGAACACGGTGAAGGGCGAGGTCTCCAGCATCGTCGAGCCGGGCACGTAGCGGAAGTCGCGGAAGATGCTCCGGTTGATGTCCTTGAGCGTGTCGACCAGGTCGTAGTCCTGCCGAATCGCAAAGCTCATGGCGTACTCGCTGAGCGCCTTGAGCTGCGTCTCCGGGAGCTCCGGCGGGAGCAGGTAGGGGGTCATCATCTGGCGCTGCCACGGCATCCAGACGAGCGGGATCGTGGAGCGCTTGAGCGCGTGCAGCGTGCGCGGGGGCACCAGCCGCAGCCGCGAGCGGGCGCGCACCCAGAGCTCCGTGTAGGGGCGCTCGATCTTGAAGCGGAGCACCTGGTTGCCGAAGACGTCTTCGGCCCGGCGCGCGAGCCCCGGCGGGCTCACCTCGAGCTGGTAGTCGAGGACCTCCTGGAAGAGGTCGTGCACCGGGTGCAGGCGCACGATGTGGCTCGAGAGCTCGACGGGCTCGTCGTAGCGGTAGACGGTCTCGTGCTCGACGCGGAGCACGCGACCCTGCACGGGCAGGTCGAGGTCCGGCTGGCTGGTGCGGGCGGGCACGGCGAAGAGCGCCTGCGCCTCGGCGGCGGGCCGTTCCCCGGAGCCTTGCGGGGGCAAGGGGAACTCCCCGGTGCCGCCGCCGCTCTCGGTCCAGAGGATGCCGAGGGACTCGTCGCTCCTCCCCGGCGGAGCCGTGGGCTGCACGTCTTCGGCGTGCGTGCTGGTGTAGGTGAAGACGCCGCGGCGCATGATCACGAGCTCGCCGGGCTGGAGCGCATGCCAGCCCGGCTCCTCGCTCAGCGGCTCGCGAGAAACGAGCGCCATGGTGCGGTTCACGTCGTAGGGGTCGCCGGCGTCGATGAGCACGGCGCGGCCCCGGAGCATGGTCGTCGCGTGCGGCGGCGTGCGCCGGATCCGGTGAAGCGGGTAGGACCCGTGGCCCCCGGCGTAGGCGATCATGTCGACGCCATCGCTCAGCATGAGGCTGCCCTTGCCGTGCGCGTCGACCTCCCCGAGCCACTCGTGAAGGGTCGGCCCGCCGACTTCGGCGAGGCTCCGGGCGCCGGCGTTGGCGATGCGGCCCATGAGCCAGCAGAAGATGTGCTCCGAGTCGGTGACGCCCACGGGCTCGAGGGCGCCCGGGGCGATGGGCAAAAGCGCACCGCGCGCGTCCGGTCGCGTGAGCTCGCCGCTATGGGCAAAGACCCAGTCCCGGCCCGCGTAGCTCCGGTGGAAGGGATGCGTGTCCTGCTGCGTCACGCGCTTGGCCGCGCCGTGCGTATGCGCGAGGAAGCAGCAGCTCCGGAATCGATCCCAATCGCGGAGCACGCGGGTCATGGCCGTCTCGTGCGTCGCGTTGGGGTCCTTGACCACGACGGCGGCGCGGTCGTCCATGGGATACCAGGCGAAGCCCCAGCCGGCGGCGTCCGGGTCGTCCCGCACGGCGCGCATGGTCAGCGCGGGGGACGCCGCGCTGTCGAAGGACATCGCGAGGAGATGGCTCGACACGCGCCGGAGCCTAGCGGACTGGCCGGCCCGGGCGAGTCCCCGGCTGAGGACCGACACGACGCGGCCGCGGGCCTTCCCATCGAGGCGCGCGCGGGGGGAGAAGGAGCGTGCCGTCAGCCCAAGAGCGCGCGCTGGGCCTCGACGTCGGGCTCGAAGTAGTCGCGCTCCACGAGCTCGGCGACGACCGCCGTGGCGTCGATGAGGTGCGTGAGCTCCGCGTGGATGCCGCCGGCCACGATCTCCTCGAGGGGCCGGGCGCGGAGCCGGGCCCGGAGCGCGTCGAGCTGCCCCGCCGCGTCTTCCCCGAGGCTGGGCTCGCCGGCCTCGCGAAGACGCGCCAG
>JBCCAW010000856.1:0-1590 GCA_039814655.1 Myxococcota bacterium
CCCGTCCCGGCCGACGACACCTCGACGCTGGGCGAGGTCTGCGTCCGCGGCCCGGCGCTCTTCGCCGGCTACTTGAACCGGCCGGAGGCGACGGCGGCGGCCTACGACGACGAGGGCTGGTTTCGCACCGGGGACCTCGGCACGCAGGTTGCCGGCGGCGCGCTTCGCCTCGCCGGGCGCCGGAGCGTCGACCTCATCAAGACCGGCGGCTACAAGGTCGGCGCCGGCGAGGTCGAGGCGAGCCTGCTCGAGGTCCCGGGCGTCGCCGAGTGCGCCGTCATCGGCCGGGAGGACGCGGACCTCGGGCAGCGCATCGTGGCCTACGTCGTGGCCCGGCCCGGCGCGGAGCTCCGCGAGGACGCGCTCATCCAGCACGTGGCCGGCGAGCTCACGCCGCACAAAAGGCCGCGGGAGGTGCGCTTCGTGGACGGCTTGCCCCGGAACGCCATGGGAAAGGTGCAGAAGAAGCGGTTGAGCTGATGGGTCGCGCTCAGCGTCGCTGGAGTCGCCGGCGCGTCTCGAGGGCGGCGTCTCCGGCGAAGTGCGCGCCGGGCCCGCGGACGCGCTGGCATTCCGGGCAGTAGTAGGTCGAGCGTCCGTCGTCGCCCTGGCGGCGCATGCGGATGGGCCCGGCGCAGACCCGGCACGGCTCGCCGCGACGCCCGTAGACCCAGAGGCGCCCTTCCCAGCGCTTTCGCGTCGTCCGGGCGAAGCCGACGAGGTTCCGCTGCATCAGGTCCCTCGCCGTGGCGAGCACGCCGAGCAGCACGTCGTCCGGGAGCGCGCTCACCGGCGCGAAGGGATCGAGGCGCTCCGTGAAGAGCACCTCGCTCTTGAAGACGTTGCCGATGCCCGCCACCACGTGCTGGCGCATCAGCGCGACGCCCAAGGGGAGCTCATGGGTACGCCGTAGCCGCGGGAGCACGTCCTCGAGGCGGACCGCGTCATCGAGAAGGTCCGGGCCGAGCTGGCGGAGCTGCGGGGAGGCGCGCTCGCTTCGGAGCAAGCGGGCGACAGGCAGGTCGAAGCCCACGGCGCGCCAGGGCTCCGTGGTGATCACGACGTCGGCGCGACGACGCGGCTTTCGCCAGCGATCGCCTTCGCGATAGATGTGCCAGGAGCCGGTCATGAGCAGGTGCGAGTGCAGCACGCGCCCGTCCTGGAGCTCCATGAGCAGGTTCTTGCCCCGGGGCCGTACGCGCTCGACACGGCACCCGACGAGACCGACGCCCTGAAGCTGGGGCAGCCGCGTGGCGAAGCCGTCGATGGTCTTGCCGGCGAGGGCGCGGTGAAGCGTACGCGCCGCGCGGAAGATTGTGTCGCCCTCGGGCATGCCCGAGGGATGTGCCTCCGGCGAGCGCCCCGGACAAGGAGCCGGGCCCGGTCAGGCCGTCGCGGGCGTGGTGGCGATGGCGTGCAGGCGCTCGACGAGCCCGCGGGTCAGCGGTTTGACCAGGTAGTCGGAGACGATGGCGTGCGCCCGTGCGCGTGCGCGCTCCGCGGGGTCGTCGGAGGAGCTGAGCAACACCACCGGCGGCATTCCCTCGGTGTTGCCCTCGTGCTCGGCCGCGAGCGCTTCGAGCACCTCGA
>JBCCAW010000308.1:0-7131 GCA_039814655.1 Myxococcota bacterium
CCCGCACCTCGACGTCGGCCGGCCAGGCGAGCAGCAAGGGCCCGCGGCGTCCGAGCCGCGGCGGCGCAGGGGTCTCCGGCGCCGGCGCGGGCGCCTCATGGGCCCGAAGCGGTCCGAGCACGCGGCGGAGCTGGCCCCGCGCGTCCTCGGGCACGGCCCCGCTGAGCGCCAGGATCACGTCGGCCGGTCGGTAGTGGTCCTGATGGAAGCGCAGCACCGCGTCCCGGCCCAGGCGCCGGAGCGTGGCCGGCCGGGGGCCGACGCCGCGCGCGTAGGGGTGGGCGGCCCCGAAGAGAGCCCGGTCCCGCGCGCCAAAGAGCGCCGCCCCGAGCGCGCCCTGCCGCAACTCGAGGCGCTCCAGAAAGCGCTGCCGGGCGCGCGCGACGTCGTTCTCGCGCAATCCCGAGCGGAAGAAGGCAAGGCGCTCCCGCTCCGCCCAGAGTATGGCCGGGAGCGCTTCCGGCGGCCCGGACGAGCACCAGGTGGTGGCGTCGGCGCGGGTGTCACTGCGCGTCTGCCGGACGCCGCGCGACGCGAGCACCAAGGCCGTTCCCTCGGGGGCGTGCGCCGTCGGTCCTTCGAGGAGCCGCCGGGTCAGCTCGGCCAGCCCTTCGTACCCCGGCGGGTCCTGGGACCAGCCGGCCCGCACGCGCGCGCACAGGGCCAGCTCGAGGGCGCCGGCGGTCGGGTCGACGATGACGCGCAGGCCCGACGCGAGCGTCTCCACGCGCCGCGGCGCGCCCTGGCTCGTGGCCGTCGCCACCCAGGCGAAGGCGAGAGCGAAGGCGCCCGCCACGCGCGCGCTCACGTCCAGCGGCCCTCCTCCGCGGAGGCCACGAGCCGCGCGGCCGGCTCCCAGCCAAAGGCCTCGATGCGCTCGACCACGGCCCGGAGCCCCACGGCTTCCGCGTGGTGCATCGGACCGCCGCGATGCCGCGGGAAGCCGTAGCCGTTCACGTAGGCGACGTCGATGTCGCTCGCGCGTTGGGCGATACCCTCGGCCAGGGCGCGGGCCCCTTCGTTGACGAGGCCGTACACGCAGCGCTCGACGATCTCCTCGGCCGAGAGCGTGCGCGGCGTGACCCCGGCGTCGGCCGCCGCCTGCTCGAGGAACGCCGGAAGCCGCGCGTTGGGCCCGGTCTTCTTCCCGTCGGCGTACACGTAGAAACCCGCTCCGGTCTTCCGGCCCTTGTCGCCGGCCTCCACGAGGAGGTCGTGCACGCGAAAGGCGTCCAGGTCGACGGTGCCCGGCGCCGCTTCCCGGCGGGCCGCGTAGCCGATGTCGAGGCCGCTCAGGTCGCTGACGGCCAGCGGGCCCATCTTCATGCCGAAGGCCTCGAGGGCCGCGTCCACGGCTTCCGGCGTGGCCCCGGCGAGAAGCGCGCGCCCGGCCTCGCGCTGGTAGACGCGGTAGAGCCGGTTGCCGATGAAGCCTGGGCACACGCCGGCGACGATGGGCACCTTGCGGAGCTTCTTGGCGAAGGCCAGCGCCGTCGCGAGCACGTCGTCTTCCGTGGCCGCACCGCGCACGATTTCCAGCAGCCGCATCACGTGCGCGGGGCTGAAGAAGTGCAGGCCCACGACGTCCCCGGGCCGGCCCGTGCCGGCGGCGAGGGCGTCGAGGTCGAGGTAGCTGGTGTTGGACGCGAGCACGGCGCCGGCCTTGGCCACGCGCTCGAGGCGCGCGAAGACCTGACGCTTCACGGCCATCTCCTCGAAGACCGCCTCCACGATGAGGTCCGCGTCGGCGAGCGCTTCGTCGTCCACCGTGGCGCGGAGCTTGCCGAGGCGCAGCGTCATGTCCTGCGCCGAGAGCTTGCCGCGCGTCACGCCGGCCTCGAGACCGTTCTTCACGCGGAGCACCCCGGCCTCGAGAGCGCCGCGGTCGCGCTCGAGAAGCGTCACGGGCAAGCCTGCGTTCAGCGCGGCGATGGCGATGCCGCTGCCCATGGTCCCGCCGCCCACGACGCCGATGCGCCCGAGCGGGCGCGCTTTGGCCTCGAGGCCCGGGACCTTGGCCGAGAGGCGCTCGGCGAAGAAGAGGTGCCTGAGCGCCGCCGACTGGGGTCCGTCCATCAGCTCCGCGAAGAGCGCTCGCTCCCGCGCTTCGCCGGCGGCGTAGTCGCCCTCGAGCGTCGCGGCGACGGCGCGGACGATGGCCACCGGCGCCGCCTCGCCCGGGTGCTTCTTCGCGACGCGCTCCTGCCAGCCGGCGATGAGGGCTTCGTTCTCCAGCGTGGCGTCGAGCGTCCGCTCGGAGAGGCGCGGCGGCGGATCCCCGGCGTGGCGCGAAAGCAGCGCGAGCGCTTCGGTCACGGCGTCTTCGGCGCTCGGACCCGTAGCCAGCGCGTCGACGAGGCCGAGCTCCCGGGCCGCCACGGCGTTCTTCGGGCGGCCGCTCGTCATCATCGTGAGCGCGGCGTCGAGGCCGAGGAGCCGGGGCAGGCGCTGCGTCCCGCCGGCGCCGGGCATCAGGCCAAGGCTCACCTCCGGCAGACCCAGCCTCGCCGCCGGCCCGGCGACCCGATAGTGGCACGCGAGCGCGGTCTCGAGGCCCCCGCCGAGGGCCACGCCATGCATGGCCGCGACCACCGGCGTCGCGAGCGCCTCGAGGCGGGTTAGGAGGTCCGGCAGCCAGGGATCCTGCGGCGGCTGGCCGAACTCGCGAATGTCGGCGCCGGCGATGAAGGCCCGGCCCCGCCCCGCCAGCACGATGCCGTCGACGTCGGCGTCGCCGTCGGCGGTCTCGAGGGCCGCAAGCAGCGCCGCGCGAAGCCCGTGGCCGAGGGCGTTCACGGGCGGGTTGTCGAGCCAAAGGACGACGCGGCGCCCGCGGGTCTCGGAGGTGACGAAGGTGGGCTCGCTCACGGCCTCTCACTCTCTGCTTGGCGGGACGGCACGGCTTGGCGGGAAGGCACGGCTTGGGGGGAGGCACGGCTTGGCGGCAGGCAGGCGTGGCGGTAGGAGCCGGTCGCCATCGCCCGCAGCGCTTCGTTCGGGGCAAAGTCTACACGCGGTGGCTCAGCCTGGGTCCCGAAGCACGTGCCGGGCGATGATGAGCTGCTGGATCTGCGACGTGCCCTCGTAGAGGCGGAGCAGCCGCACGTCGCGGTAAAGGCGCTCCACGGCGTGCTCCGCGATGTACCCCGCGCCGCCGTGTACCTGCACCGCCCGGTCCGCGACGCGCCCGACCATCTCCGTCGCGAAGAGCTTGCAGCAGGCGGCCTCCCGCGTGACCGCGGCCCCGGCGTCGAAGCGGCGGGCGGCATCGAGGACCATGGCGCGCGCCGCGTAGCGCTCGGCCTCGCTGTCGGCGAGGAGCCCCTGCACGAGCTGGTGCTCCCCGATGGGCCGGCCGAACTGCACCCGCTCCGTCGCGAAGCGCACCATCTCCTCCATGAGGCGCTGGGCGATGCCGACGGCCAGGGCCGCGATGTGGATGCGCCCCTTGTCCAGCACCTTCATGGCCGTCTTGAAGCCGCGACCAGGCGTGCCGCCGATGATGGCGTCCGCGGGCACGCGCACGTCGTCGAGGTGCACGTCGCAGACGTGCGTGCCGCGCTGGCCCATCTTTACGTAGGGCGGCCCGAGCTCGATGCCCGGGAGCGAAGCGTCGACCAAAAAGGCGGTCACACCCCGGGCCCGCTCTTCGGGGGTGCCCGTGCGCGCCATGAGCGTGAAGACGCCGGCGCGCGGCGCGTTGGTGATCCAGCGTTTGGTGCCGAGAAGGCGGTAGTGGTCGCCGTCGCGCACGGCGCGGGTTCGGAGCGCCGCCGCGTCGCTGCCGGCGTCGGGCTCCGTGAGCGCGAAGGACCCCACGAGCTCCCCGCTCGCCATGCGCGGGAGGTAGGTCTCCTTCTGAGCCTGCGTCCCGTCGAGCAGGATGCCTTGCGAGCCGATGCCGACGTTGGTGCCGAAGACGCTGCGAAAGGCCGGGGACGTTTCGCCAAGCTCGAAGACCACGCGCGCCTCTTCTTCGAGGCTGAGGCCGAGCCCTCCATAGGCCTCGGGGATCGAGAGGCCGAAGAGGCCGAGCTCCTTCATCTCGTCGATGACGTCCTCGGGGACGGCGTCCTCGCGCTCGACCTGCTCCTCGAGGGGCACGAGGCGCTCGTGCACGAAGCGCCGCACGGTGCCGAGGAGCGCGTGAAACACATCCGGGTCGAGGGCCATGGGCCCTTCATACCCCGCGGCGCACGGAACCGGCCAAGCGCGTTCCGGCCAAGCGCGCCCCGGTCACGCCCGGACGCGCAGCCGGTCGATCGCGAAGGCGCCGGCGAGGAGCAGACCGAGCACCGCCACGTGGCCGAAGCCGCGATGGGCCACGCCCGCGAG
This sequence comes from Myxococcota bacterium, assembly GCA_039814655.1. Classification (GTDB taxonomy): domain Bacteria; phylum Myxococcota_A; class Polyangia; order Polyangiales; family Houyiibacteriaceae; genus CALCTH01. The sequence goes on from JBCCAW010000308.1 coordinate 4,336, forward strand.
GGGGCAGTGCACCTCGAGGATGGCCCCTGCCGCGAGGCCCGCCGCCACGGCCCCGAGCAGATGCCCGCCGTCTCGGTCGACGAGGCGCACGGCGGCGTAGACGGGCGCGGCGCCGAGGAGTCCGAAGACGAGGCACGGAATCGAATGGAAGAGGAAGCCCGCGTGCTCGGGATGGAGGCCTTCGCCGGCGAGCGCCGGAACCACGGCGACCACGCAGGTAGCGGCCACGGCGAGCCCGGTGAGCGCGCGGGAGCGTCCCGGAGGCAGCGCCGGCAGGTACGCCGGGCGCAACGCTGCGAGCAGCACGATGGTGAAGAGGGCGCCGAGGCTGAGCACCGTCGCGGCCAGGAGCGGCAGCGGGTACGCCGCCATGTCTTGACGCGGCAGGAGCCCGGCGCTGGTCGCGAGGAGCGCGAGAAACACGAGGCCAGCGAGCAAGCGGCGCTGCACCGTCGGTCGGGTTTTGAGGCGGAAGGTCGGCCGGGCCTCGGCCTCCTCGACCTCTCGGCGAAGGTCCGCGAAGAGCGCCTGGTACTCGCCGGAAGAAGCCGGCGTCTGCGCGAGCTCGGGCTCCGGGTCTCCCGCGGGCTCCGGCGCGGCGACGGCGCGGTGACGGACGCCGGAGCCGCGCGGGCCGAGGAGCCGCTCGAGCTCCTTGGCCATGGCCGGATCCACGTCGTGTTCCGCACGCTCGGACGCTGCGCTCATTCCTTACCCACCTCGCCTTCGAGGAGCGCCTCGAGCTTCCGGTACGCGCGATGCGCCCGGACGCGCACGGCACCCTCGCTGCTGCCCACGATCTCCGCGACCTCCTTGTAGGGCCGCTCCTGGAACCAGTGCAGCTCCACGACCTCGCGCTGGCTTTCCGGGAGCTTCGCCAGGGCCGCGTGGAGGAGCTTCGAGCGCTCGTCGAGCTCCATGCGCGAGCGTTCGGCCTGCGGCGCCGCCTTCGTCTCCGGGTCGAGCTCGACCATCTTGCGGCGCTTGCCCCGACGCCAATGCTCGCGGACCAGGTTCATGGCGATGGTCAGCAGCCAGGGCCGCAGCCGCGAGTCGAGGCGGAAGTCGTTTCGCGCCGCGTGCAGGCGAAAGAAGGTCTGCTGGGTGATCTCCCGGGCGAGGTCTTCGTTGCGGAGATGGCGCCGCGTCATGCCGAAGACGATGGGCGCGTAGCGATCGAAGAGCGCTTGAAATGCCTCGTGGTCGCCGGCCACGTAGGCCCGCATCAGGTCCTCATCACTGGGGTCCTTGGCGCTCACGGGCGCGAAGGCTACACGGCCCCGCGCCGCCTCGCGACGACCGAATCGCCGGCGGGGGCTGGGCTCGGCGCCGGCGCGTGAGAGGGCCATCGTCGTCATGCCGGTCTCTACGGGTCCCCCGGCGCGCCGTTAGCGCGCCGCGCTGGTGGAGCGCATTTTTCCGGAACCTGGCCGGCCGAGCGCTGTCTTTGTCCCCGAAGCGCAAGGGTCGCCGTGAGCGGACCCGGCGCAGGCAAGCGCACGGCACGTCGCGAGGACGGGCCGCGGCGAAGGGAACCGGTGCGCCCACGCGGCGCGGAGGCGAGGCGCATGAAGCAGGTGATTCGGACGAAGGACGGGGAGCGAGAAACGGCAGCGCTGCAGACGGCAGCGCTCGAGACGGCAGCGCTCGAGACGGCGGCGCTCGAGACGGCGGCGCTCGAGACGGCGGCGACGCAGCTCGAGGTGATCGTCGGCTGGCGCGACGACGCCGGGGACGAGGACGTGCTCCACGCCGCGCACCTCGATCCCGGCACGCCCTTCGTGCTCGGAACCACGGCCGGCGCCGACCTGCTCGTGCCCGCCGAAGTGCTGGGCGCGCAGGAAGTGGTGCTCATCGACCAGGAGGGCCACGTGCGCCTGCCGGCGGGCGCCACGCGGCTGTCCGGCGCTGCAGAGGGCGTGGACGGCGCGCCGCTGATGTTCACGCTCGGCGCCTTCGTGGTCCGCGTGCGCTCCGTGCGCGCCGGCCGCCGGACCGCGCGCGGCGGCCGCGTGGACCGGGCGCCCTTCGCCTACGTGGGCGGGGCCATGGCGCTGGCGGCGACCTGCCTGACGCTCTTCGCGCTCACGCCGCCGGCCAGCGCGGCCATGAGCGTCGATCACCTCGAGCACCGGCGGCGCCTGCTCGAAGCGGTCACGCTCGCGCCGGCCTTCGACGAGCCGGAGCCGGAGCGGGCCTCGGCCGGGGGCGGCGAGCCCGGCCAGGCCCATGAGGGGGAGAGCGGGCGCATGGGCGCGGAGGATGCGCCGCGCCGGGACCGGCGCGCGGCCGTTGCGGGCGACGCGCGCGCCGAGGACCGGCAGCTCAGCCGGGAGCAGCAGCGCGAGCAGGCCCGCACCTCGGGCATCCTGGGCGCGCTGCCGACGGCGCTGAGCGGCTCGCCCATCGCGTCGCCCTTCGGCGCGGACCAGGCCATCGGAAGCGACCCCATGGACGCGCTCGGGCACCTGCTGGGCGACCGCATCGGGCTGGCCGACGGCAACGGCGGCGCGGGCATTCTCGGCTCGGGCCGCGGCGCGGGCGGCGACGGACGAGGCACCGTGGGCCTCGGTGACCGGGGCCTCGGCACCATTGGCGGCTGCGCGCCGGGCGCCGACTGCCGCGGCGGACGCGGGCGCTATGGCCACACCACGGGGTTGCCGGCCCGGGGCCGGGAGAGCCGGGTGCCGACCATCGGCGGCCGCGTCGAGAGCCTCGCGGGCTCGCTCAGCCGGGACGCGATCCGGCGCACGATTCGCCGGCACCGGAACGAGGTGAAGTTCTGCTACGAGCAGG
>JBCCAW010000028.1:0-20411 GCA_039814655.1 Myxococcota bacterium
CGCGCCGCGCAGCGCGCGGCGCGGGTCCGCCGGGCGATGGCGGGCGGCCTGGGCGAGGGCACGCCAGCCTGCCGTCGCGCGCCCGCGCTCCGCGGCGCGCTCGGCGCGGGCGAAGGCGGCGTCCCCGGGAGCCGCAGAGGCGGGGCTGACCAGGAGGCAGAGCAGGGCCGCCGTGGCCAGGCTCCGCTGCTGCGGTCCCGGCGTGGCGCTCACGCGGGGCCCTGGCGAGCGCCCTCGAGCGCGAAGAGAGGCCCGGGCGTGGGGTCGAAGGTGTCCAGCTCCGGCCCGGCGAAGAGCGGAATCGACGTGCCCTCCTGTAGCTCGCGCGCGCTCCAGCCCGGACGGACGGCGAGGACGCGAAACCCGAGGCCGCCCTCGAGCGGGGCGAGCACCCCGAAGGGACCGATCACCAGGTCCGCGCGCGCGCTCCGAGCCCCGGCGGACCGAAGGGCGGCCGGGAGGCCAGCGTCAGCGCAAGGCGCTTGAGCGCGCCGTCGGGCCCCGCCGGAGGGCCCACGGTCCCATCCGCACCAATGCGCGCGGCCTCCACGACGACGAGGTCTACGTTGTCTCCCCGGGCGCTGACGCCGAGGCCGGCGAGCGCTTGCGGAAGTCCCGGCCCGAGCCAGAGCGATGCGGCGCGCCGCACCTCCTCCGAGGCCCCGGCGAGGACGCGCGCGCGCGGCGTGTCGAAGCCCATGCGTGCACCGTGTCGGCGCCGGGCCGGTCCGGCAAGGGGCTTTGACCCGGCGCGGGGACGCGAGGCACGTTCGCGCCGTGACCCCGCGCTCCATGCTCTGCGTGCTCGCTTGGGTCGTCGCCTGCGTCCCCTCGCTCACGAACAGCGTCGTGGCGACGGCGTCTCCGGGGCTCTACGTGGAGAACGCCACGGAGGCCGAGGTGGTCTGCCAGCTCCGGGTGGGCGACGCCGGCACCGGCGCCCTTGCCGCGGCGGATCTGCTCGGGCCCACGGAGGTGCTGCCCCCCGGCGCGTCCGTGCAGCTCCCGCCGGAGGCGCTCCCGGAAGCCGCGGTCCTCGACCTCCGTCTCGAGGACTGCAACGGGGACCGGCTCCTGGAGCGCCGCGCGGTGCCCCGCGGTCCAGGCCTTCGTGTGGTGCTGCGCCAGCGGCCGAGCCGCCTCCGGGGCCCAGGGGCCGGCGTCGGCGCCACCGAGTGACCTTCGTCGAGGTTCGGGATGGGGCAGCGGACTCAGGGGCAGCAAGGCCCGCATGGTCTCGATGAAGCGGCTAGGCCCGCATGGTCTCGATGAAGCGGCCGAAGAGGTAGTGCGCGTCGTGGGGCCCGGCGGCGGCTTCCGGGTGGTACTGCACGGCGAAGGCCTGGGCGTCGGGCTTCGCGATCCCCATGCAGGTGCCGTCGTTGAGGTGCACGTGGGTCACCTCGGCCGTACCCGCCAGCGAGTCCGGGTCCACCACGAAGCCGTGGTTCTGCGTCGTGATCTCGATGCGCCCGGTGGCGAGGTCCTTCACGGGCTGGTTCAGGCCGCGGTGGCCGAACTTCAGCTTGTAGGTGCTGGCGCCGAAGGCCTGTCCGAGGAGCTGATGGCCCAGGCAGATGCCGAAGAGCGGCACGGTGCCGAGGAGCGCCTTGGCGAGCTCCACGCCGTGTCCGACGGCCGCCGGGTCGCCGGGGCCGTTGCTCAAAAAGACGCCGTCCGGCTCCAAGGCGCGAATGGCATCGGCGCCCGCCGCCGGCGGCACGACCGTGAGCCGGCAGCCGAGGTCGGCGAAGCAGCGGAGAATGTTCCGCTTGATGCCGAAGTCCACGCACACGACGTGGAGCCCCGCCGCCGGACCCTCCTCGGCGCTCTTCCACGGTCCCGAGCCTTCCGTCCACTCGTAGGGGGCGTCCGTGCTCACCACCCCGGTGAGATCCCGGCCCTGCATGGGCGTCGTGGCCTGGGCGCGCGCCACCAGGTCCGCCGGGTCGCCGGTCCCGAGGGCGGCGGACTGGGCGCCGGCGTCGCGGATGTGCCGGGTGAGGCTCCGCGTATCCACCCCGACCAGGCCCACGATGCCGTGCTCCTTCAGGTAGGCGTCGAGGCTCGCCGTGGCTCGCCAGCTGCTGGGCGTGTCGGCGAGGGCGTGCACCACGAAACCGGCCAGGAAGGGTCGCCGCGCCTCCGGGTCCTCGTCGTTGACGCCGGTGTTGCCGATATGCGGCGCGGTCATGGTCACGATCTGGCCGCAGTAGGAGGGGTCCGTGAGCACCTCCTGGTACCCGGTCATGCCCGTGGTGAAGACGGCCTCGCCGGTCGCCACTCCGGCAGCACCCATGGCGTAGCCGCGGAAGACCCGTCCGTCGGCCAGGGCGAGGTAGGCAGGCTCCCGCGCGTGTTCTTGCATCCCGTCGCTCATCTCCTCGTTGCCCTGTTAGCGCGCCTTGGCCTCGAAGACGACCTCGCCGCCGACGATGGTCAGTCGCGCCGCGCCCTCGAGCTCGCAGCCCAGAAGCGGCGTGTTCTTGCCCTTGCTCCGGAGGCTCTCCTCCGTCGGCGTCCAGCGCCGCGCCGGATCGACGACGGTGACGTCGCCCTGGCCCAGGAGGCCCGTTGGCTTTCCGAGCACCCGCGCCGGCGCCGCGCCGAGGGCCTGCACCGCGCGCGCCGCGGAAAGGCGTCCGTCGCGCACCAGCGACAGCACCTGCGAGACCGTGGTCTCGAGGGAGCTCAAGCCGAAGGCAGCGGCGTCCAGCTCCGCGTCCTTGTCGAGGCGCGTATGCGGCGCGTGGTCCGAGGCCACGCAATCGAGGGTGCCGTCGGCGAGGCCCTCCACGAGCGAATCCCGGTCCCGGGCCTCGCGAAGTGGCGGAAGCACCTTGGCGCGCGGGTCGTAGCCCACGCGAGCACCACCGAGGAGCGCATCCTCGGTCATGGTCAGGTGGTGCGGGGAGACGTCTGCGCTCACCGGGAGACCTCGCGCTTTGGCCTCGCGGAGCAACGCGACGGAGCCCGCGGAGGACACGTGCGCGACGTGCAGCGAGGCGCCGGCGAGCTCCGCGAGGCGGATGTCCCGGGCCACGGCGACGTCTTCGGCCTCCCGGGGCTGACCCCGAAGCCCGAGGCGCGTGGAGAGCGGGCTCTCGTGATAGGGGCCCTCCGCCAGCGCCGGCTCCTCGCAATGCTGCATCAGCAGCAGCCCGAAGGTGCTCGCGTATTCGAGGGCCCGGCGGAGCAGGGCCGCGGAATGCACGGGGTGCCGGTCGTCGGTGACGCCGACGCAGCCGGCCTCGGCGAGCTCGGCCATGTCCGAGAGCTCTTGGCCCCGGAGGCCCTTCGTGATGGCTCCGAAGGGCCAAATGCGCGGCCCCGGGCTTCGGCCCGCGAGGTCCACGATGAGACTCGTGACGGCGCGCTGGTCGTTCACCGGCGTCGTGCCGGGCATGGCGCATACGGCCGTGAAGCCCCCGGCCGCGGCGGCGGCCCGGCCCGTCTCCAGCGTCTCCTTGTGCTCCTCGCCGGGCTCGCGCAGGTGCGCGCGGAGGTCGACGAAGCCCCGGGCCACCCAGCACCCGCTCACGTCGATGACCCGCGCGCCCGGGTGGTCGCTTGGCGCAAGCTCCGCGGCGACGCGCCGCACGGAACCGTCCTCGATCAGCACATCGGCGCGGTGGCCGCCGGGCACGCCCGCCGGCGGCATCGCCGCAAGGGGACCGTCCGGCGGCGCATCGAAGACCGTGCCGCCGCGCAGTAGGAGCATCGCGAGGCCACTATCCCGTTGCCGTGGCGTCGGTCAACGGGACGGTGCGCTCATCCGACCTGGTCGAGGGAGCCAGGGGCCGTCGTGTCGGCGCTCGCGGCGGCGATGGTGCCCACGGAGGACTGCTTCAGCTCCTTGGCTTCCTTCTTCTCCGCGACGCGCGTCTTCATGGTGACGACCTTGCGGTAGAGGGACGCGAACTCCTTGTTCCGCGTGGCCATCTGCGGCGACCCGCCGCGAAGGAGCGTCTGGAGGATGAAGTCGAGGATGGCGACCTCGCCTTCGCTGAACGAATTGCTGATCCGCATGGACCACGATCTAGCAAACGTGACCTGGCAAGACAATGAGTGGCCCTACATGAGGGGCACCTGCACTGCATCGATGGCGACCTAAAGTGCTGAAACTTCGAGGGGTCGCGCGTTCAACAACGAGTTGTGTGCGATTTCGTGCGGCAGCATGTATCGCGCGAGGTTCTGGTCTCTTTTGACAATCCACGGGTTATCCCCAGGGCTGGGGGTGGTTTGTATCGTGAATGACCACGTACGGCCCCCTGCGCCCCAACATCTGGGGCGCGAGGGATCATGTTTGACGTGCAACGTGGCCACGTCACGCCACGTATGGCACGTCGACGCCTTGCTTTGTGGCAACGCTCGCGGGCTCGAGAAAGCCCAGCGCGAGGCGCCGGGAAGCGCCCAGATTTAGGCGCCGTGAAGCGCACGAGGGTGTCTCGCCCCTTCGGCGATTGTCGCCCGACACCAGGCGGCGCGACCGGACGGCGGTGCCTGCCGTCGCGATGCGTTCAGGAGCGGTCTGCGGTGGTGACGCGGACGACCTCTTCGATGGTCGTGACGCCCTCGGTGATCTTCGTCAGGCCGCTCATGCGGAGCGACTTGATGCCCTCGCCGATCATCTCCTGCTTCAGCTCTGCGCTCGAGCAGCCCTGGAGCACCATCTCCTTGAGCCGGTCCGTGAAGGGCATCACCTCGTAGAGCGCGATACGGCCCTTGTAGCCCTTGTCCGAGCACGTACGGCAGCCCGCGCCCTTGTAGGTCTTCACCTCGCCGACCTGCTCCTCCGTGAAGCCCACGTCGAGCAGGGCCTGCGGCTCCGTCGGCACCTCGACGCGGCAGTCGGCGCAGATGCGCCGGGCCAGCCGCTGGGCGAGCACGAGGTTCACCGCGGCGGTCACCAGGAAGGGCTCGACGCCCATGTTCAGCAGCCGGGTCACCGTGCTCGGAGCGTCGTTCGTGTGCAGGGTCGAGAGCACCAAATGACCCGTGAGCGCGGCCTTGATGGCGATCTCCGCGGTCTCGAAGTCCCGAATCTCACCGACCATGATGATGTCCGGGTCCTGGCGCAGGAACGAACGCAGGGACGCGGCGAAGTTCAGCCCGATGTCCTCGTGCTGTTGCACCTGGTTGATGCCCTGGAGGTTGAACTCCACGGGATCCTCGGCGGTGCTGATGTTCGTGTCGGGCTGGTTCAGCTCCGCGAGCGCCGAGTAGAGCGTCGTCGTCTTGCCCGAGCCCGTGGGCCCCGTGACGAGGACCATGCCGTAGGGCTGGTGAATCTCCTTTTTGAAGTCCGCGAGGGCCTTCTCCTCGAAGCCGAGCCGGGTCATGTCGAGCTGGAGGTTCGACTTGTCCAGCAAGCGCAGGACGATCTTCTCGCCGAAGAGCGTGGGCAGCGCCGACACGCGGAAGTCCATCTCCCGGCCCTTGCCGAGCTTCAGCTTGATGCGCCCGTCCTGGGGCAAGCGCCGCTCGGCGATGTCCAGGCTGGCCATGACCTTGATGCGCGACGCGATGGCGTTCTTGAGCTTCGCCGGCGGCTTCATCTCCTCGTGGAGCACACCGTCGACCCGGTACCGGACGCGAAAGGCCTTCTCGTAGGGCTCGATGTGAATGTCCGAGGCGCCTCGCTTGATCGCGTTCAGCAGGATCGCGTTGCAGAGGCGCACCACCGGCGCGTCCTCCGTGGCGCGTTCCAGGTCGAGGAGGTTGATGTCGTCCTCGTCCCCGGCGACTTCGATCTCCTCCTCGTCGAAGCCCTCCATGATGTCGTCGTAGGAGATCTCCGGGGCGCGATAGGTGCGCTCGATGGCCGCAAAGATGGCGGCCTCGGAGGCGACGACGGGCTCGACGTTGTAGCCCGTGAGGAACTTGATGTCGTCGATGGCGTGCAGGTTCGACGGGTCCGCCATGGCCACGATGAGCGAGGAGCCGGCCCGGGACACGGGGATGATCTTGTGGCGCTCGGCGACGTCCTGGCCGATGAGCTTGATGACCTCCGGCTCGATCTCGTACTCGCTGAGATCGATGGCCTGAACGCGGTATTGCTGGCTCAGGAACTCGGTGATCTCCTCGTCGGTGATCACGCCCATCTTGGCCAGCGCGTAGCCGAGGCTCACCCCGTCGGAGCGCTGGGATTCTTGGGCGGCGCGCAGCTGCTCGAGGCTGATGCGCTTCTGGCGGACGAGTAGCTCGCCGAGGCGGTTGCTCATGGGACTCCGGGAGGGGGCTGCACTGCCCCACTGGGGCCATACGGCAGCGGTGACGCAGCATACACCCATGAACGCCTGCGCCACCTCTTCCCGGCCCCGGTGCTGCTACGCTGGTCCGCGGTGAGCCTCGTTCGCCGACTCTTCAGCTCGAGCTACCGCCAGGCGCGGAGGGCCGAGGCCGAAGGGCGCTTCCGCGACGCCGCGGCGCTCTACGCGGAGGCGGACCTGCCCGAGGACGCGGCGAAGGCGTTTCTCTTCCACGCGGCGCGGGCCACGGACCTGGACGAGCGCGTGCTGGCCTACCGGGACGCGCTCCGCTGGCTGCCCGAGGAGCACCCGAAGCACCGCGAGGTGGACGCGCAGATCGGCCTGGCGTTGCTCGACGCGGCGCAGCACCGAGCGGCCCACACGGCCGAAGAGCGCCGGCGCCTCGAGGAAGCGGCCGAGCGCTTGGAGCGGGCCGGCAAGCCGGAGCGGGCGGCCACGGCCTGGGAGCTCCTCGGCCGGCCCGAGGACATGGCGCGATGCCTCCAGGCGGCAGGCGACATCGAGCGCCTCGAGACGCTCCTCGACGCGCGAAGCGCCGAGGCCTCGCGCGAGCGCACGCTCCGCCGCCGCGTGGGGGACTACGAGATGGCCCTTGCGACGGGCGCTCGCCTCGAGGCGCGGGAGGCCCTGCGTCAGGCGGTGCGGGAGGTTCCCGACGACGCGGACGTGGCGGAGCTGCTCCAGCGCCTCGAGGCGCGCTGGCTCGCGCCCGGGGCGCTCACGCTGCGCATCGACGGCGAGCGCCTGCGCTTCGTGGGTGGTCCGGCGCTGGTCGTGGGCCGCGAGGGCGACCTTCCCGTCCGCGGCGCTTCCGTCTCGCGGCGCCACTGCGTTCTGCGGCGCGAGGGCGACGCGCTGGTGGTGGAGGACCTCGGGAGCCGCAACGGGACGCTCCTGCGCGGCGTGCCCATCGATGGTTCGCTTCGGGTGAGCGGAGCGACGGAGATCGGCCTCGGCGACGATGTCGCGCTGCGCGTGGACTTCGCGGGCGCGGGCCTGCGGGCCGAGGTCACGCGCGGCCTCGACCGGGGCCTCGAGGTGCGCGCCGGGGCCGGCGAGCTACCCCTCGGCGCAGCGGAGGCGACGCTGGGCTTTCCCGGCGGTCACCCCACGCTCACGCCGGGACCGGGGGGTGCGCTGCTCGGCACGCAGCGGGTCAACGCGCCCATCGCCCTCTTGCGGGGAGACGTCATCGACGTGGGCCCGGTGCGCCTCGAGGTGCCCTCGTGAGCGAAGGGGACACGCTCTGGGGCCGGCTCCGAGGCGCGCTTCGACGCGGCGATGCGCAGGCCGAGGGCCGGGCGTCGCCGGCTGGTGCCGAGAAGAGCGCGCCGCGCGAGGCGCCGCCCGAGGCGCCTGCCGGGCCCGAGGCGCGCCTCCTCGGCCTCGCGACGCAGCCCGAGCGCCCGGACGCGAGCCTCGCGACGCAGCTCCTCGACGAGCTCGTGAGGGACGGCCGGGCCCGGCGCGGCCTCGCGTTGGCGCGGAAGCTCTTGGAGCGGCACGCCAGCGACGACGACCGGCTCGTGGAGCTCGGGGTGCGCGTGGCGGAGCTTCTCGCGAGCCGCGGCGACGACGCGGAGGCCGAGCGCGAGCTCGCGCGCTTCGTCAGCGCCGAGGAGGCGCCGCTCTCGGCGCTCGTGCTGGCCGCGGAGATCGCCGAGCGTCGCGGCGCGCTCGCCGAGGCCCTCGCCCTCTACGAGAAGGTCCTGGCCCGGGACCTCGACTACCCCCGGGCCCGGGAGCGCGCGCTCCGGCTCCGGGGCACGCGCGCCTCGCGGCCGGGCCTCGCGGGCGCGACCATCGCCACGGAAGGCGCGCTGACCCGGGGTCGCTACCGCGTCGAACGCGAGCTCGGGCGTGGTGGCGCCGGCACGGTGTTTCTCGCCCTCGACCAAGCGCTGGGACGCCGCGTCGCGCTGAAGGTCTACCACCGGCGCGGCCGCGCCCTCCGCGAGCGGCTCCGGGCCGAGGCGCGGACCCCGGCGCAGCTCGAGCACCCGGGCGTGGTCCGCGTCTTCGACATCGACGAGCGCCTCGTCGCCGTGGCCATGGAGGCCGTGAGCGGGGGTTCGGTGCGTCGCGAGCTCTCCCGGGGCGTGGTGCCTCTCGCCCGCGCCCAGCGATGGCTCGCGACCGCCGCCGAGGCCCTCGCCTTCATCCACGACGGGGGCGTCGTGCACCGGGACGTCAAGCCCTCGAACTTCCTGTTGCGAAGCGATGACCGGGTCGTGATCACCGATTTCGGTCTGGCGACGCCGCTCGGCGAGGTGCCCCTCGCGGGCCGCGGGGGCCTCGGTGAGGGCACGCTCCAGTACATGCCCCCGGAGCAGAAGGGGAACGCCGTCGCCGAGCCCTCCGCGGATGTCTACGCCTTCGGCGCGAGCATGCGTGACGTGCTGGCCGTGCTCGACGAGCCCGCGCCGGAGAGCTGGAGGGCCCTGTCCGCCGCCTGTCTCGCCGAGGCGCCCAAAGAGCGACCGGACCTCGGCGTGGTCCGCAGCGCCTTCCGTTGAGTGCAGCGCCTTCCGTTGAGTGCAGGGCCGGGCGAGCTTGCTTGCGCGGCCTGGCGGGGGTAGCCCGGGACCGTGGCGAAGAAGAAGCGGTCGGCGGCGCCGAGCGCCGAGGAAGCCCGGGCGAAGGCCGCGGAGGCCCTCGGCAACCTCGAGCAGCCCAAGGTGAACTGGAAGGTCGTGGCGCAGGTGGGCGTGGGCCTGCTGGTGCTGTGGGTCATCATGGGGATGCTGAGCCCCTACCTCGGCATCTGGGGTTTCGTGATCGCCGGCGTGCTCACCGCCGTGGTCCTCGGCGGCGGCTTCTACCTCTACCGAATGACGCGCAAGAGCGCGGCGCTCGTGGACATCCTCAAGGGCGCCACGGACGCCCAGGGGCGCGCGGAGGCCATCGCGGCCCTTCAGTCGGGCAAGGGCGACGCGATGCAAAAGATCGCGGAGGCCCAGCTCCTGGCCCAGGAGGACCCGAAGGCGGCGCTCGCGGTGATGGAGTCCATCGACATCGACAAGGCGCCGCGCCTCGTCCGGAACGACGTGCGCGCGCAGCTCGCGCTCATGTACCTCATCAACAACAAGGTCGCCGACGCCAAGATCCCGGCGCTGGCGATCCAGCTCGACCAGGCGCCGCAGGCCAAGCAAAAGGCCATGTACGGCGCCGTCAAGGCCGAGGCCCTGGCGCGCACCGGCGACGCGCAGGCGGCGGCGAAGATCCTCGAGAGCTTCGATACGGAGGACGCCGCCCTCGCCGAGATGAAGCCTTTGCTCCACCGCGCCGAGGTGTTCACGTGGATCAAGCTCCGCAAGAAGGGCCGGGCGCGCACGGCCATGATGCGCCTCGCTCGGTCCGACGCGAACCAGCTCGCGGCCTTCCTTCAGAAGGGCGTGCATCCGGAAGCGAAGCGCCTCGCGACGGAGGTCGCGCAGCGCGAAGGGCTCGTGCCCAAGCCCAAGATGCAGGTCCGCATGCGCTGATGGCCCTCGAGGGGCGCGAGGTCCTTGGGCGGGCCGGCGGAGCCGCGTTCACCACGGGTCCGCTGCTTTGCTTCGCGTGCGGACGCGCCCGGATGCTCCTGCTCGTCCGATGCGCTCAGCGGAAGTTCGCGGCGCGGCGCATATCGAGCACGTCGTAGCCCGCGGCGCGAAGCGTGCGCGCGGCCATGGCGCTCCGGACGCCGCTCTTGCAGTACACGACGACCCGGCCCGCGGGGATCTCCCCGAGGCGCCCGCCGACCTCCGTGTGGGGCACGTTCATGGCGCCGGCGAGGTGCCCGGCGGCAAACTCCCGGGCGCTGCGCACGTCGAGGAGCGTGGCGCACTCGGCCACCCAGGCCCGCGGCGACGCACGCTCGCCACCCAGCAGGCGACGGATGAGCGCAAACATGATTCCTCGTTTTTCCAGTGCGGCGGTGCCCCGGCGCACCTTGCGCGGGGGCCCGCGGCGCACGACATCTACACCATGGCCAAGCCGAGCTACCGCGTCACCGTGGCCGCCACGGAGCAGCGTACCCCGAACCTTCGTCGCCTCCATCTCGAGGGCGAGGACCTCACCCGCTTCCCCGACGGCTTCGAGGGCGGCTACGTCAAGCTCCTGCTCACGCCCGAAGGGACGGCCGCACCGGCTCCGGAGGGGGCGAAGCGGCGGAGCTACACGGTGCGCGCCTTCGACCGAGCCGCCTCCCGGCTCACCCTCGACTTCGCGGCCCACGGCCTCGCCGGTCCCGGGACGCGCTGGGGCGCCGAGGCGGCCGTGGGCGACGCGATCACCGTCGTGGGGCCCGGCGCGGTCAAGGGTCTCGACCCGGCGGCGGATTGGGTGCTCCTCGCCGGGGACATGACGGCGCTCCCGGCCCTGGCCGTGCAGCTCGAGCGCCTCGGCGCCGACGCGACCGGCCACGCCGTGATCGCGGTCCCGAGCGCCGAGGACCGGCAGCTCCCCGCGCACCCGCCGGGTCTCGAGGTGCACTGGCTGGTGGGGGAGCCGCCGGAGGCCCTCGTCGCAACGGTACGCGCGATCCCCTGGCGCCCGGGCTCCGTGGCTGTCTGGTGCGCCAGCGAGTTCGAGGCGATGCGCGGGCTCCGCGGCTACTTCCGCGACGAGCGCGGCGTCGGCAAGGACGCGATGTACATCAGCAGCTACTGGAAGCGCGACGCCACGGACGAGCAACACAAGGCCGCCAAGCGCGCCGACGCAGCCGCGTGAGCGCCCTGCGCTCCGGGGCCCTTCGCGCGGTCCCGCTCGCGGCCGTTGCGGTCCTCCTCGCCGCCTGCGGCGAGGATCCGAGGGTCGTCCTCGCGTGTCCGGGCGCGGCCGCCCGCACCGTGCGCGTCGAGCTGGCCACGACGGCGGAGGCGCGGCGCGTCGGCCTGCGCGGCCGGACGGGTCTCGCGCCGGGCACGGGCTTGCTGCTCGTGTTTGCCGCCGAAGGCGACGTGTGCATCACCGCCGCGGGCGTCGCCTTTCCGACGCAGGTGCTCTTTGCCCGCGCCGGCGGCGAGGTCACGGCGACGGAGCCCTTCGCCGCCGACGACGGCCGCATCGTCTGCGCGCCGGCCCGCGTGGTCCTCGAGGTCGAGCCGACGACGCTCGCCGTCCCGCCGACGCCGGCGTGCACGCTCGCCTACCGCGACATCCCGCTACCGGAGCTCTGAGCCCCGGGGGGCTTGGGCGCCGGGCACGCCGTCACATGTGCGCTCCCGTTGCTCCCCCCGGCACCGTCGGGTAGCACCGCCGCGTGTCGGGCGAGCCTTGGACCGTGCGCCGCATTCTCTCGTGGATGCAGCAGGACTTCGCCGGCCGGGGCATCGAGAGCGCGCGCCTCGACGCGGAGCTGCTCCTCGCGAAAGCCCTCGGGCTTCCGCGCATGAACCTCTACCTCGATCTGGACCGGCCCCTCGCGCCCGAGGAGCGGGGCGCCGCGCGGGCGCTCGTGCAGCGCCGGCGCAGCCATGAGCCCGTGGCCTACATTCTCGGCGAACGCGCTTTCTACAAGCACACCTTTGCCGTCTCGCCCGCGGTGCTCGTGCCCCGGCCGGACACGGAGACGCTCGTGGAGCGCGCGCTGGCCCGGCTGGCCGACGACAGCCCGGGACCCGTCCTCGACGTCGGGACCGGGAGCGGCTGCATCGGGCTGAGCCTTCTCGCCGAGCGACCGGCGCTCCGGGCGGACCTCGTCGATCTCTCGCCGGAGGCCCTCGCCGTGGCCCGGGACAACGCGGCGCGCCTCGAGGTCGCGGAGCGGGCGCGCTTCCTCGAGGGGGATCTCCTGGAGCCGGCGGAGGGGCCCTACGCGCTCATCGCGTCGAACCCGCCCTATCTGCGCCGGGATGAGCTCGAGACCGTCGCCCCGGACGTACGGGACCATGAGCCGCACCTGGCGCTCGTGGCCGGCGCTGACGGCCTCGAGGTGCATCGGCGCTTGGTCACCGCCGCGCCCGCGGTTCTACGGCCGGGCGGCGCGCTCCTGGTCGAGGTGGGCGCGGGACAGGCCGCGGAGGTCCGGCGCCTGCTCGAGGGCGCGGGCTTTCGGGACCTCGCCGTGTACCGGGACCTCGGGGGCATCGACCGCGTGGTCGAAGGCGTGCTGCCGGGGGCCTGAGCACGTTCAGCGCCCGCGCGTTCAGCGCCCGCGCGGGATCACCCGCGCGAGCGCGGCCTCCGCCGCGTCGATGCTCCCTTCGTCGAGGCCCTCCGGTCCGAGGCTGAGGCGCAGGCAGGACGACGCGCGCCAGGGCTCCTCCGGGTACATGCCCAGGAGCACCTCGCTTGGGGCGTCGAGGCCCGCGGAGCACGCGGCGCCGGCGGAGGCCTGGAGCCCTTCGAGGTCGAGGGCGGCGACGAGCTCGGGCCCGCGCCAGCCGCGGAAGCTCGCGTTCACGGCGCTCGCGACGCGCGGCCCGGCGGCGCCGTTCACCACGCCGCCCAGGGCCCGGAGCCGGGCTTCCAGCCGGTCGCGCCACGCTCCGATGCGCTCCATGGCCGCGAGGCGCGCCGGGAGCGCCTCCGCGGCGCCCCCGAAGCCCGCCAGCGCCAGCACGTCCGGCGAGCCCGCGCGCCGCCCGCGCTCCTGGCTCCCGCCGAGCTCCCGCGGCTGGACCGGGCTGTCGCGCCGGATCCAAAGCGCTCCGGCCCCCGCGGGCCCGCCAATTTTGGGGGCCGCCACGGCCACCGCGTCGGCTCCGAGCGCCGTCACGTCCACCGGGAGCCGGCCCAGGGCCTGCGACGCATCCACCACGACGCGCGCCCCGCGCGCTCGGGCGAGCGCGGTCCACTCGGCCGCCGGGAGCCGCGTCCCCGTCTCGTGGTTGACCCACTGAAAGGCGAAGAGCACGCCAGCGCCGAGCATCGCCTCGACCACCTCCGGCGCGGGGGCGCGGCCTCCCGGGAGGGGAAGCCGTCGAAGCTCGACGCCCTCGGCGGCCCAGGCCTCGCAGGCCCGGATCACGGCCGGGTGCTCCGCGACCGTGGTCACGACCCGGGACGGGCGTGGCCCGCCGAGCACCATCAGGTTGCAGGCCTCGGTGCCGCCGCCGGTGAACACCAGGTCCGCCGGCGCCGCACCGAGACCGGAGGCGACGCATCGCCGCGCGCGCGCGGCGTGAGCGCGCGCCCGGCGCCCGGCGCGGTGCGGGGAGGAGGGGTTGGCCCAGGCCTCCTCGGCCGCGGCCCGCATGGCCTCGCGTGCCGCGTCCGCCAGTGGCGTGCCGGCGTGATGGTCCAGATACACCCAGGGGATTTGACCCGGCGGCGGCCCGCGCGCACATCCGCGCCATGGAGCGCTCCTCGTACAGCGGCCCTGCGCGCGTGCTCGTCGCCCTCAGTGGAGGGGTCGATTCGTCCGTCGCGGCGGCGCTCCTCGTCGAGCAGGGACACGAGGTCGTCGGCGTCACGCTGCATCTCTGGGACGCCGCCGGCGAGGCCATGGTCGGGCGCTGCTGTTCGCCGGAAGACCGCGAAGACGCCCGGCTCACCTGCGACGCGCTCGGCATTCCCCACTACGTGCTCGATGAGCGCGAGGCCTTTCGCCGGGAGGTGGTCGGTCCTTTCCTCGATGCCTACCGGGCGGGCCGAACGCCGAGCCCCTGCGTTCACTGCAACCGCACGGTGAAGCTCGTGCACCTCGCGGCGCTGGCCGAGCGTTTCGGCTGCGACGCGGTGGCCACGGGCCACTACGCCCGCGTCCGTCCGGGCCCGGAGGGCGTGCGCCTCCTCGCGGGCGTCGACCGCGACAAGGACCAGTCCTACTTTCTCTTCGGCGTGCCCGGCGACGTGCTGGCGCGCATGCGCTTTCCCCTCGGAGAGCTCACCAAGGCGCAGGCGCGCGCCGAGGGGCGGCGCCTCCAGGTGCCCAACGCCGACAAGGCCGACAGCCAGGAGCTCTGCTTCGTTCCGGACGGGGACATCGCCGGCTTCGTCCAGCGCGAGCGGGGCCCCGGGCGTCCGGGCCGGCTTCTGAGCGGGGATGGGGAGGTGCTCGGGCACCACGGCGGCGTCGAGGGGTTCACCGTGGGCCAGCGCCGTGGCCTGGGGCTCGGCGGAGGACCTGCGCGCTACGTGCTCCGCATCCTGGGCGACGACGTCGTCGTCGGCGGCAACGACGCCCTCGCCGGGACGCAGCTCCGCGCCCGGGACGCGCGCTGGGTGGGCCCCCGGCCGCGCGGCCCCTTCGAGGCCACGGTGCGCGTGCGCCATCGTCACCGGCCGGCGCCCGCGCGGGTGACGCCCGGCGACGGGGACCGCTTCGAGGTCGCCTTCCTGGAGCCGCAGCGGGCGCTCACGCCGGGGCAGGCGGCGGTCGTGTATCGTGGCGACCAGGTGCTGGGCGGAGGCTTCATCGATGCGTGAGCGGCGCGCCCGGCGACCCGGCGCAGGGCCTGCGGCGGCGCTGATGCTGCTCACGGGCTGCGCCGTGGGCTTCGGGGAAGGGAGCGTCAGCGGTGAGGTGACGGACCCGGAGTGCGGTCTCGATGCCGACCCCTACACGCTCCGCCCGACCTTCTTCAGCGCCGGCGCGGTGCCCGATGAGGCCCTCGTCTCCTACCGGATTCAGCGCGGCGGTCATTTTGCGCTGACGAGCGACGGGCTGCGCATCGACATCAACGACCCGGCGGTGATCCTCGCGCGGCTCGGCGAGCCCATCCCCATCGACACGCCGGCGAGCTCGCCGGACGTACCCGGTCCGGCCATGAACGTGACCCTCTACCTCAACGAGACCTGCTCGTTCCGCGACGCCACCGGTGACCTGGCTACGGTGTTTCCCGCGGTCGAAGGCGCCCTCGTCTTCGACTCGGTGTACGCGCCGGGCGTGGAAGGGAGCGACCCGCGCACGGAAGGCCGCTTCACGGACCTGCGCTTCGCCGACCCGCGGCGCCCGGACGCGCGCTTCGCCGTGCTCAGCGGCTCCTTCGCCTTCTCCTTCGAACGCGGCCGGCCGGCGCAGCCTTTCCCGTGAGCGGCCGGAGGCGCCGCCGTGAAGCGGGCGGCGAGGGGCAGATCGCCTGGCTGGGCACCCGCGGCGAGGGCGCCATCGAGAGCGCCCAGGGTCCCGTGTACGTGCCGCGCACCGCGCCCGGCGATCGGGTCCGCTACGGACTCATCGAGCGACGAGGCGGCATCCGCCGCGCGCCGCTGCTCGAGGTGCTCGACGCCGGGCCGACGCGCCGCCCGGCGCCGTGTCCCCGGGCCAGCCGCTGCGGGGGCTGTGGCCTCATGCACCTGGCCGAGGATGCGCAGCACGCCTTCAAGCGCATGCGCGTCGGCCGGGCCCTGAGTGTCTTCAGGGACGCGAAGCCCGAGCTCGTCGCCGGGGACACGCTCGCGTATCGGGCGCGGGCGCGCTTGGCCTGGCGCGCGGGCGTCGTCGGCTATCGGGCTCCGCGTCGCCACCAGCTGATCCCGGCCCCGGAGTGCGCGGTCCTCGTACCGGCCCTCGACGCGGTGCTGCCGCAGCTGACGGCCCTCGCTCTGCAAGGGGAGGGCGAGGTGCATCTGGCCCTCCGGGACGGCGTGCCCGTGGTGCAGCTCCGTTCCGAGCGGCCCCAGCCACCAGCGGCCTACCGGGCGCTGGAAGCCGCCGTCGAGGAGGGCCGCTTCGCCGGTGCGGAGCTCCGCGTCGCGGGGGCGAGGGCGACCTTCGGGCAGGCCGAGGAGCGCCGCCCGGGACCAGACGGGCTGCCGCTCGTGGCGCCCCTCGGCGCCTTCGCGCAGGCCCACGCGGCCCTCGAGGGCGAGCTTGCCCGCGCCGTCGTGGCGGCGGCGGCGCCGGCGCCGGCGGGTCAGCGGGTGCTCGAGGTCTACGCGGGACACGGTCTGCTCACCGTGGGGCTGGCGCGCGACGCGGCGCGGCTCCGGGCCGTCGAGCGAGACGCCGACGCCGTGGCGGCCTGCCGGGAGAACCTCGCGGCCCGCGGCCTCGGCGCCGACGTGCGCGCGCTGGACGCAGCCGAGGCCTTCACCGGCGCCTTTCGCCCGCAGGTGCTCGTCCTCGACCCACCCCGCGCTGGCCTCGCCGAGGCGCGGTCCTCCATCGTCGCCGCGCGCGTGCCGCGGGTGATCTACGTGAGCTGCGAGCCGTCGACGCTCGCCGGCGACCTTCGGGCCTTCGCCGCGGCCGGCTACGCGCTGGAGTCGGCGACGGCCTACGACCTCTTCCCGCAAACGCCGCACGTGGAGGCGCTCGTGGTGCTGGAGCACACGGGCCGCGACTGCTAAGCGCATCGCGCATGCGCTGCCCCTTCTGCGGGACCTTGGAAAACAAGGTCATCGACTCGCGCCTCTCCCAGGCCGGCGAGGTCACGCGCCGTCGCCGCGAGTGCCTCGCCTGCACCCGCCGCTACACGACCTACGAGCGCGTCGAGCAGCAGCTGCCCCTCGTGGTGAAGAAGGACGGCCGCCGACAGCCCTTCGACCGGGAGAAGATCCTCGCCGGGCTCCGCCGGAGCTGTGCCAAGCGCGACATCTCGGCGGAGGTCCTCGAGCGCGTGGTAGACACGGTGCAGCGCGCGCTCGTGGAGCGGGGCGAGAACGAGGTGGCGGCGGAGGACATCGGTGAGCTGGTGCTGGCCCAGCTTCGCGACCTGGACGCCGTGGCCTACGTACGCTTCGCGAGCGTCTACCGGGAGTTCGGCGACGTGGACGCCTTCATCGCCGAGCTGGCGTCACTCAGCCGCGGCGCCGCGTCGTGAGCGGAGCGTCATGAGCCGGGCCCCGGAGGTATGGCTCAAGGCGGCGATCACCCTCGACGGGAAGATCGCGTCGCGGACCGGCGACAGCCGGTGGATTACCTCGAAGGCGTCGAGGACCCACGCGCACCGGCTCCGCGCCCAGGCCGACGCCGTGCTCGTGGGCATCGGCACGGTGCTCGCCGACGATCCGCTCTTGAACGTCCGGCACGTGGAGGGTCCGGACCCACGGCGCGTGGTCCTCGACGGCACGCTCCGCATGCCGGAGAGCGCGCGCGTGCTGGCGGGCCCCGGCGGCCCGACGACGGTCTTCCACGGCCCCTCCGCGCCGGCCTCCCGCCGCGCGGCGCTCACCGCGGCGGGCGCCCGGCTTCACGAGGTGCCGGGCACGGCACGGGGCCTCGACCTGCCGTCGGTCCTGCGGGCGCTCGGGGCGCAGGGCAGCCGGGCGCTCCTCGTCGAGGGCGGCGCCCGCGTGCACGGCGCGCTCCTCGACGCGGGCCTCGTGGACCGCGTCGAGGTCTTCGTCGCGCCGCGCATTCTCGGCGACGCGGAGGCGCCGTCCTTCGCGGGCGGGCGAGGCAGCGATCTCATGGCCGGCGCTTGGGCCTTGGACGACGTGCGCGTCCGGCCCTCTGGCCCGGACCTCTGGTGGAGCGGAAGGCCCCATCGGCCCGGGACCGCGGGTCCCCCCGACGGTCGTGAATCGCTCGGGCCGGGCCTTTCCAAGGGCCCCGACGAAGGCTAAGTGCCCGCTATGCGAACCGAAGCGGTGGAGCGTGTGCTCCGAGCCCTCGAGGCCATCCGGCAGGGTCAGATGGTCATCCTCACGGACGACGAGGACCGGGAGAACGAAGGCGACCTCTGCATGGCGGCGGAGCACGCGACCCCGGAGGCCGTCAACTTCATGGCCAAGGAGGCCCGGGGGCTCATCTGCCTGACGCTCACGGAGAAGCGCGTGCGGCGCCTCGAGCTGCCCATGATGGTGGACCTCAACCGCGCGAGCCGTTCGACGGCCTTCACGGTCAGCATCGAGGCCCGCCAGGGTGTGACCACCGGCATCAGCGCCGGCGACCGCTGCGCGACCATCCGTGCCGCCGTCGCGCCCAACGCCGTCCCCTCGGACCTCGTGAGCCAGGGCCATGTCTTTCCGCTGAAGGCCAAGCCCGGCGGCGTGCTCCAGCGCACGGGCCATACGGAGGGCTCCGTGGACCTCGCGAGGCTGGCGGGGTGCCGCCCCGCCGGCGTGATCTGCGAGATCATGAAGGACGACGGGACCATGGCGCGCTACCCGGACCTCGAGCAGTTCGCCGAGCGTCACGGGCTCGTGCTGCTCAGCATTGCCGACCTCATCGAATACCGGCTCTCCCGCGAGCAGCTCGTCAAGAAGGTCCGCACGGCCCCGGTGCACCTGGCCAGCGGGAGCCCCTGGACGGCCACGGTCTTTTGCGTGGAGAACGACGGGCGCGAGTTCCTCGCCCTCGTGCACGGCGACGTGGGGCCCGAAGCGACGCTCGTCCGCGTGCACACGTCCGACGTCGTCGGCGATGTGCTCGGCCTCGTGGGCCCGCAGGGCGTGCGCGTGGAGGACGCGGTCCAGCGCATCGAGGCCGAGGGGCAGGGCGTCGTGCTCGTGGTGCCGGGAAAGCCCGCGCTCGAAGCGGGCCTGGCCCATCATCTCGGGGAGACCGTGCCGCAGCCCCGGCGCGAGACCGGCGAGGTGCTGCGGGAGTACGGCCTCGGCGCGCAGGTGCTCGCGGCCCTCGGCCTGGGTAAGATCCGCTTGCTCACGAACCGTCCCCGGCGCATCCCGAGCCTCGAGGGCTACGGCCTCGAGGTCGTGGAGCAGCTCCTCGTGTCGACGCAGGGGCTCCCAAGCGCCGACGGCGCCACGACGCATTGACCGCGAAGAAGACCCGCATGGCTCGCTACGAAGGACGCTACGTCGCCGCCCCCGAAGATCGCTTCGCGATCGTGGCGGCCCGCTTCAACCACCTGGTGGTCGACCGCCTCGTCGAGGGAGCGGAAGACGCGCTCCATCGTCACGGGGTAGCGCGCGACGCCATCGATCACGTGCTCGTTCCCGGCGCATGGGAGCTGAGCTGGGCCGTGCAGCGACTCGTCGCCCAGCCGCCGAAACACGCGGCCATCATCGCCCTTGGCGCGGTGATCCGCGGAGCCACGCCGCACTTCGACTTCGTCGCCGGGGAGGCGGCGCGCGGCGCGGCCGCGGCGCAGGCCACTGGCGTGCCGGTCGTGTTCGGCGTGTTGACCACGGACAGCATCGAGCAGGCGCTCGAGCGGAGCGGAACGAAGGCCGGCAACAAGGGCTTCGAAGCCGCCATGGCAGCGCTCGAGGTCGTCGACCTCGGCCGAGCGCTCGCCGCGGGCGGCCTCTGAGGTTCCATGGGCGCCCGACGGAAGGGCCGCGAGGCGGCGCTCCAGGTGCTCTACGCCATCGACACCTCCGGCGTTGGTGTGGAGGACGCGCTGCGGTCGTTCTGGGCGCATCTCGCGCCCAGTCCCGAGGCCGAGGACTTCGCGCACGTGCTGGCGCGCGGCGTGGCCGAGGACGGGGAGCGCATCGACGCGACCATTCGCGCCGTCAGCCACCATTGGCGCCTCGAGCGCATGACGCGCGTGGACCGGAACATCCTTCGGCTGGCGACCTTCGAGCTGCTCTCGCTCGAGGACGTGCCTCGGCGGGTGACGCTCAACGAGGCCGTCGAGCTGGCCAAGCGCTTCGGGAGCGAGGGCAGCGCGGGCTTCGTCAACGGCGTCCTCGATCGCATCGCCGGCGACCTCGGAAAGGCGTGAGGCACGGCCGTGGAGCTTCGTTTCGTCGCCCCGGAGCTACGGCGTCTCGACGGCCTGCGGTGTGAGGCCGCGGCGCTGCCCTACTTCGTCGAAGAGCGGCCCTTCCGCGGCGCCCTCGGTCTGCTCGACTGGCGCCTTCGAGGACGCCTGGCCGGCCTGCGGGCCCAGGGCCGGCTCACGGGCGCCGAGGACGAGTGCCTGCTCCTGCCAGCCCGGAGGCGAACGGCCTTCGACAAGCTCTTTCTCTTCGGCCTCGGACGCCGGGATGCCTTCGACGAGTCGGCGGCCGAGACGGCCGCCGCGCGGATGCTGGACACGCTCGAAGCCGCCCGGGTGCGGGCCTTCGCCCTCACGCTGCCCGGACGATCCGTGGCGGCCCTCGCGCCGGAGCAGGCCGTGGGTGCCTTTCTCCGCGCAGCGAACGGGCGGACGGAACTGGACGAAGCCGTGTTGCTCGAAGGCCCCGACGCGCAGCGCGTGATGGAGTCCGTGCTGGCCCGTGCACGCCGCCGCGCCCGCGCCCGAAGCCTGGCCTGAGCTTCAGCGCCGGCGCGTTTTGGCCGGCGCCCTCTTCTTGGCGGCCTTCTTGGGCGGCGTTTTCTTCTTGGCGGCCTTTTTGGGCGGCGCCTTC
>JBCCAW010000459.1:0-4950 GCA_039814655.1 Myxococcota bacterium
ACCGGTGGGTTGGGGAGCCCACCGGCGAGCAACTCCCCTGCCGGTGGGTTGGGGAGCCCACCGGCCAACAACGGCCGGGGCGTGTTGGTCATCGCCGGCGCCAAGATCTGGTTCGTCCTCACGAGCTACGCCGTGCAGCTCGCGCTCCCCCGGCTCTTCGGCTCGCCGGAGATCTTCGGGCGCTACGCCGCGACCCTCGCCGGCGTCTCGATGCTCAACAACGTGCTCATCGTCGCGACGCTCCAGACGGTCAGCAAACACGTCGCCGGGCGGGAAGACGCCGCCCGCGCGGTCGCGCGCCGGGCCCTCGGGGTGCAACTCACGCTCGGCGCCGTGCTCGCCGGCGCGCTCTTCTTCGCGGCGCCCACGCTCGCGGGTTTCCTCCTCGACGACACGCTCGCGCCCTTGCTCCGCGTCGCCGCCGCCGTGGTGCTCTTCTACGCCGTCTACGCGACCTTCGTGGGCCTCCTCAACGGCCGGCAGCGCTTCGGCATGCAGGCGCGGCTGGACGCCAGCTTCTCCACGCTGCGCACCCTCGGCATTCTCGGTGGCGCCGCCCTCGGCCTCGGGGCCTTCGGTGCCGTGGCCGGCTGGGCCAGCGCCGCAGGCGCCATCATGCTCCTCGGCGCCTGGGCCGCCGCGCGCGAGCTTCGCGGCACGCCGAGTGACGCGGACGCACCGAGCCTGGGCGCCTGGCTGGCCTTCTTCGCGCCGCTGGCCGCCTACCACCTCTGCCTAAACGGGCTCCTGCTCCTCGACGTGCAGGTGCTCAAGCGAACGGCCGCAGAGCTCGCCCTCGCCGCCGGCGCCACGGACCTCACCGCCGCGGCGCGCGCCTCGGAGCTCGTGGGCTTCTACCGAGCCGCGCAGACCTTCGCCACGGTGCCCTACCAGCTCGTGCTCGCGGCCACCTTCGTGGTCTTTCCCGCGGTGAGCCGCGCCACGGCTCAGGGCAGGGACGACGAAGCCCGGCGCGCGGTCCGCACCACCTTCCGCTTCGCCTTGATGGCGCTCTTGGCCATCGCCGCGCCCGTCGCCGGCGCCTCCTCCGGCGTGCTCCGCATCGCCTATCCGGAGCCCTATCTGGCCGGAGCCGGTGCGCTCAGCGTGCTCGCCTTCGCCATGGTCGCCATGGCGCTCTTCTCCATCTGCGCCACCGTGCTCGGCGGCGCCGGCCAGCCCACGCGCGCCGCCTTCGTGGCCGCCCTCAGCCTCGCGGTGCTCGTCGTCGCCGTGCGCGCGGGCATCGCCGCCGCAGGCCCGGAGCTCCCGGCGCTGGAGGCGACGGCCTGGGGCACCTTCGCCGGCACCACCACCGCCTTTCTCCTCGCCGCCGGGCTCGTCCGCCTTCGCTTCGGCACCTTGATGCCCGTGGCCACGCTGCTGCGCGCCTCCCTCGCCGCGGCGGCCGCGGCCTTCGTGGCCCACGCGCTCCCGCACGAGAGCGTGCTCGGCGCGCTCGGCGCGCTCGCCGCGGGCTTCGCGGCCTACCTCGGCGTGCTGGTCCTGCTCCGGGAGCTCGGCCCCCGCGATCTGGCGGCCCTCCGCGGCGCGCTTCGGCGCCGCACACCTTGACGCTCTGCCGGTAGCGTGCACCTCTCGGCACCGTGAGCGCCATGGCTACGCTCGAGCGCACCGAGCGAAGCGTCTACCGACGGCTTCAAACCGCGGCCCTCGCCCTCACCGGCGTCCTAGCCCTCGGCTCCACGCTCTACTACCAGCTCGGCGAAGGCCGCTGGAGCTTCTTCGACTGCTTCTACATGACCGTCATCACGCTCTCGACGGTCGGCTTCGGCGAGACCCTCGAGGGCATGAACGACGTGCCCGAAGCGCGGCTGGTGACGCTGCTGCTCATCGTCGCGGGCAGCGGAACGCTCCTCTACCTGGTCTCCACGGTGACGGCGATGATCGTCGAGGGGGACCTGCAGGGTATGCTCCGCGCCCAGCGTATGCAGCAGCGCATCGACAAGCTCGAAGCGCACATCGTCGTGTGCGGCGTCGGCAACACGGGCGAGCACGTGGTCAAGGAGCTCCTCGAGGTGGGCGAGCCCTTCGTGATCATCGAGGCCAATGCCCAGCGCGTGCAGCTCCTCGCCCAGGACCTCGGCCAGGAGCTCCTGCACGTGGTGGGCGACGCGACGGACGACCACAGCCTCACGGCCGCGGGCATCGCGCGCGCCAAGGGCGTCATCGCCGCGCTCCACGACGACAAGGACAACCTCTTCGTCACCATCAGCGCCCGGCACCTGAACCCGAGCGCGCGCATCGTCGCGAAGGCCGTGGAGGCGAGCACGGAGCCCAAGCTCGCCCGCGCCGGCGCCGACGCCATCGTATCGCCCAACTTCATGGGCGGCCTGCGCCTCGTGAGCGAGATGATCCGGCCCGCCGCCGTGCAGTTCCTCGACCGCATGCTGCGCACGGACCGGAGCCTGCGCATCGAAGACGTGGTGATTCCCGAAGGCAGCAACCTCGTGGGGCACACTCTCGCCGACGCCGCCATTCGCGAAACGGGCGCGCTCGTGCTCGCGGTGCAGCAGCCCAACGGCGGGGAGTACATCTACAACCCGCAGGGCGACCTTCGCCTCGAGGCCGGCGGCACGCTCATCGTCATCGCGCCGCAGGAAGACCTCGCGCGGCTCCAGCACGGCCTCGTCGCCGACGCGCTCCTCCGCCCCACGAGCGCGTGAGCGCACGGCGCGTGTCGCGCACGAGGTTGACCCGGCGAGGGCCGTGATTACGGTGCCGCCTGTCGCCTAATGGGGCCTGTAGCCCCCACACCGAGCGACGAGAACCACTCAACCTTTTCGGCCGTGGGCCGCCTTGAGGGCGCGGGCCGAAAGCGAGCGGAGCACCCGTCGTGCTTCGCGACACGAGCAACCGCCGCCGGGCGTCCCTGGCGGGTGATGGAGGAGCGCATGGGCAAGATCATCGGCATCGACCTCGGGACGACGAACTCGGTCGTCGCGGTCATGGACGGCCAGGAGCCGAAGGTGATTCCGAACGAGGAGGGCGACCGCATCACGCCCTCCGTGGTCGCCTGGGACGACAACGGCGAGGTGCTCGTCGGTCAGATCGCCAAGCGCCAGTCGATCACCAACCCCGAAGGCACGATCTTCTCGGCCAAGCGCTTCATCGGCCAGCGCTTCGACGAGTCCGAGCGTGAGGTCGGCCGCGTGCCCTACAAGGCCATTCGCCGGGACAACGGCGGCGTCGGCTTCGAGGTCAAGGGCAAGGAGGTCGCGCCGCCGGAGGTGAGCGCGCACGTGCTCCGCAAGCTCAAGAAGGCGGCGGAGGACTACCTCGGTGAGACCGTCACGGAGGCCGTGATCACGGTCCCGGCCTACTTCAACGACTCACAGCGCCAGGCCACCAAGGACGCGGGCAAGATCGCCGGCCTCGAGGTGAAGCGCATCGTCAACGAGCCCACCGCCGCCGCCCTCGCCTACGGTCTCGACAAGGACCAGGAGCACCTCATCGCCGTCTACGACTTCGGCGGCGGTACCTTCGACATCTCCATCCTCGAGGTTGGCGAGAACGTCGTCGACGTCATCAGCACGAACGGCGACACGCACCTCGGCGGCGACGACGTCGACGACAAGATCATCGAGTACCTGGCCTCGGAGTTCCGCAAGGACACGGGCCTCGACGTCAGCAGCGATAAGATGGTGCTGCAGCGGCTGAAGGACGCGGCGGAGAAGGCGAAGATCGAGCTGTCTTCGAAGCTCGAGACCACCATCAACCTGCCCTTCCTCACCGCCGACGCCGGCGGCCCGAAGCACCTCAACCTGCGGCTGACGCGCGCCAAGCTCGAGTCGATGATCGAGGACCTGGTCGAGCGCACCTTCGACGCCTCGAAGAAGGCCCTTGCGGACGCGAGCAAAACGGCCAACGACATCCACGAGGTCGTGCTCGTGGGCGGCTCGACGCGCATCCCGCTCGTGCAGGAGAAGGTCGAGAAGTTCTTCGGCAAGGAGCCGCACCGCGGCGTGAACCCGGACGAGGTCGTGGCCCTCGGCGCGGCCGTGCAGGCCGGCGTCCTCAGCGGCGACGTGAAGGACATGGTGCTCCTCGACGTCACGCCGCTCAGCCTCGGCGTCGAGACCCTCGGCGGCGTGATGACGGTGATGATTCCCCGGAACACCACCATCCCGACGCGCAAGGAAGAGACCTACTCCACCGCCGACGACAACCAGACGAAGGTGGAGATTCACGTGCTCCAGGGCGAGCGCGCGAAGTCCGGCGACAACCGGACCCTGGGCCGCTTCCACCTCGAGGGCATCGCCCCGGCGCCGCGCGGCATGCCGAAGATCAAGGTGACCTTCGACATCGACGCCAACGGCATCCTCAGCGTCACGGCCAAGGACGAGGCGACGGGCAAGGACACGAAGGTCACCATCACGTCGAACTCGGATCTCAGCGAGGACGACATCTCGCGCATGGTCGAGGAGTCCGAGAAGCACGCCGAGGAGGACGCCAAGCGCCGCGAGGCCGTGGAGAACCGGAACCGCGCGGAGCAGCTCGTGCACGGCGTGGAGAAGAGCCTCGAAGATCTCAAGGAGAAGGTCGACGCGAAGCTGGTGAGCGACGTCGAGGCCAAGGTGGCCACGCTCAAGGAGGCCATCGAATCCGAGGACGACGAGCGCATCACGAGCGGTGTCGAGGCCCTCGAGGCGTCCATGGCGGAGATGGCCAAGGCGGCCTACTCGGCGTCGAGCGAGCCGCCCCCGGCGGGCGCCGCGAGCAGCGACGAAGGCGGCTCGAAGGGCGACGACGACGACGTCATCGACGCCGAGTTCGAAGAGAGCAACTGAGCCGAGTCGCTTGGCAGCGCGGGGTCCTCAGGAACGCTCGATCCTGAAAGGCACCGCCGCCAAAAGACACGGCCGCTAGAAAGCACCGCCGCGAGAGAGGCGCCGACTCCGGAGACGGGGGCGGCGCCTTTTTCGTGGG
>JBCCAW010000686.1:0-2922 GCA_039814655.1 Myxococcota bacterium
CGCTCGCGCGAAACTCGCCTTTCACTTCGCCCTTCTCCCCGGTGCCGGTGCGGTAGTAGGCGAAGATGTCGTTTAGCTCGATCTCCCCGTCATCACCGATGCCGCCGACCTCGGTGATGGCCGACACGCGGCGCGAGCCGTCGCTGAAGCGCGTCTGCTGCACCACGAGGTGCACGCTCGCTGCGATCTGCTCGCGGATGGCGCGGCTCGGCAGATCGATGCCGCTCATGAGGCAGAGCGTTTCGAGGCGGCTCAACGCTTCCACGGGGCTGTTGGCGTGCGTCGTGGTCATGGACCCTTCGTGCCCCGTGTTCATGGCCTGGAGCATGTCGAGGGCCTCTCCGCCGCGGCACTCGCCGACGACGATGCGGTCCGGGCGCATGCGGAGCGAGTTCTTCACGAGATCGCGGATGGAGAACTCGCCCTTGCCCTCCATGTTCGCCGGGCGCGTCTCCAGGCTGACGACATGCGGCTGTCCGAGGCGTAGCTCCGCCGCGTCTTCGATGGTCACCACGCGCTCGTGCATGGGGATGGCGCTCGAGAGCACGTTCAGGAGCGTGGTCTTTCCGGAGCCTGTGCCGCCGCTGATCACGATGTTCTTCCGCACGCGTACGGAGCGCTCGAGGAAGTTGGCCATGCGCTGCGTGAAGCTGCCGAAGCCGACGAGCTTGGCGATGGTCAGCGGGTTCTTCTGGAACTTGCGGATCGTGATGCAGGCGCCCTGAATGGCCAGCGGCTTGATGATGGCGTTGACGCGCGACCCATCTTTCAGCCGCGCGTCCACCAGCGGCGTCGACTCGTCGATGCGCCGGCCCAGGGGCGTCACGATGCGCTCGATGACCGCCCGCGCGGACTCGTCGTCGGTGAAGCGAAGGTCCGTCGCGAGGAGCCTGCCCTTGCGCTCGATGTAGATCTTCTGCGGGTGCACCACCATGACCTCGCTGACGTCATCGTCGGCGAGGAGCCGCTCGAGGGGGCCGAGGCCGAGGGCCTCGTCGGCCATCTCGCGGATGAAGGCGTCCTTGTCCACACCAGGCCGGAAATCGTGCTCGTGCTGCGCGACGATGCGCTGAAGACCCTGGAGCACCTTCGGGCGCATGCTCGCGTCGCTCATCTGCGTCCGGTCGAGCGTCGCGAGGTCGAGGTGGTCGAGCAGCATGCGGTGCACGCGGCGCCGGAGCGAGGCGGGCACCTCCGCCGTGGAGCCAGCGAGGAGCAGGACCTCCTCGCCGTCGCGCACCACCGTGGCCGCTTCGCCGGGAGCCGGAGGCGGAGGCTCCGTCGCCTCGGGGACCACCGGCGCCGCCGGATCTGAGGCGTGCCCATTCGCCGCGGCCGGCGCAGGTTCCGGTTCCACCTCCGGCCGGAGCCGGCTCAGCCGCACGAGGTAGGGCCCGATGCGGATGGGGACGTTCGGCGGCGTGTCCACCTTGGTGCGCTTGACGCGCTGGTCCCCCATCAGCGTGCCGTTCGCCGACTGGTCCGTGAGCTTGAAGCCCCGAGGCGAAGGCTCGACGACGAGGTGCCGCCGGCTGACCTCCGGCGAGGGCAGCACCACGTGGCAGCTCGGATCGCGCCCGATGACGATGGGGCCGGCCATGTCGAGGGGCAGCTCCTCGATGGTCCCGTCGGGAAGCTCGATGGAGAGCTTTACGCCGTCCATGAGCGCCTCGCCTCGTTCGTGCATGCCTCGCTGGTCGCTCCGTGGTCCATCGCCGCGTCGCTCTTCGCCGCGTCGCCCATCGCCGCAGTGCTCATTGCCGCATCGCTCATCGCCGCGTCGCCCATCGCCGCGTCGCCCATCGCCGCGTCGTTCATCGCCGCGTCGTTCATCGCCGCGTCGCCCATCGCCGCGGTGCTCATCGCCGCATTGCCCGTCGACGCATCATGGGTCGTCTCGGTCCTCCGGGGACGCCTCTCGTCGGAAGCGGGGCTGCTCGACCAGGTCCACCTCGTCCACGCCGCCCTGGAACTCCTCGTACACGCGCATCGCTTCGTTGATCCGGTTCCGCTGCTCGAGGGGCACCGGGTTCACGACGCTCGGTACGATGAACATCATCGTCTCCGTGTCGCCCTGCTGCCGCGTGTTGACGCCGAAGAGCGCGCCGAGAATCGGGATCTGGCTCAGCCCCGGGAGGCCGCTCCGGCTGAAGGAGTCGTTGCGCGCGACGAGGCCCGCCAGGCCGATGGCCTGGCCGAGCTCCAGCGTGACCCGCGTCGTCAGCTCGTTCCGCGAGCGCCCGGGGATGCCCGTGCCGTTGTCGTCGGTCAGCTCGCTCACCTGCGCCGTGACCTCGAGGTCGAAGCGCCGCGTGTCCTCGTCGTAGCGCGGGTTCACCTGGAGCCGCGTTCCGAACTCGATGGAGCGCACGTTGACGGCCAGGGCGCCGCCGACCTGCACGTTGATCTCGCCGCCGCCGAAGAAGGTCGCCTGCACGCCGTTGGAGGTGATGAGCGCCGCCTGCCGGTAGAGCTTCGAGTAGCCACGCGCCTCCGCGAGCTCGAGCTGGGGAAGCGGCGAGTTGACGATGAGGCGGAAGTTATTCGTGGTGGCGGCGTCGTTCGGTCGCTCGTAGTCGAAGGCCAGCGCCTGCGGGTCCGAGCTGTTGCCGAAGAAGGGCGGGAAACCCACGCCGACGTTGAAGTTGTAGCTGTCCGAAACGGACACGAAGTAGAGGTCGAGGCGAATGTTGGCGTTGTCGCAGAACACGCTGCTGTCGTCGCAGACGACGCGAACGTTGTACTGGACGATGGCGTTCGGGAACTCGACCACGAGCGTGTCCCGGCCGACCTGCTCGCCGTACATGATGAGCAGGTTGCCGCCGGTCTCGCGGGTCGTGCCGTCCTCGCCCTGGTAGACGGCGGTGTTCACGTAGCGCACGGCACCGGTCTCGCTCGGCGTGACGAAGAGCGCCGCGCCGA
>JBCCAW010000866.1:0-1536 GCA_039814655.1 Myxococcota bacterium
AAAACGTGTGCCGGGACCGGGAAGAGGGCTTTCCCATCTTCGAGCCACTCGCCCGGAGCCGCTACGCCTTCTTCGTCGGCCTGGGCGACATGATCTACGGCGACGGGCGCTGCGAAGAGACCGGGCGCTTCGGCAACGCGCAGGTCGCGGCGCCCTTCGTGGAGAGTGCGCGCATCGAGGACTTCTGGGCCCACTGGCGCTACGCGCGCGGGGACTCGGCGCTCGCGAAGCTGCTCCGGGTGACGCCCTACGTGGCGCTCTGGGACGACCACGAGGTGGCCAACGACTTCGCGCCGTCGGACCCGCTCATGGGCGTGGGCCTTCGGGCCTTTCTCCACCACAACCCCATCGACGTGGGCGAGAGCGCCGGGCGGCGCTTGCACCGCGCGCTTCGCTGGGGACGGAACGTGGAGCTTTTGGCCCTCGACGCGCGGCAGCATCGGGACCCGGCGTCGCGACCGGACCTCGAGGGCGCGCCCAAATCCATGCTCGGTAGCGAGCAGCGGGCCTGGTTGGAAGAGCGGCTTCGGGAGAGCGACGCCCGCTGGACCGTCATTGCCTCGAGCGTGCCGCTCAGCATCCCAACGGGCAGCGAGCAGGCCCGGGATGGCTGGGCCGACGGGGGCAACGGCCAGGGCTACGAACGCGAGCTCCGGGCGCTGCTCGCGGTGGCGCGTGACGCCGGGCGGAACCTCGTGTTCCTGACGGCGGACGTGCATTTCTCGACGGTGCTTCGCTACGCGCCCTTCGCCGACGAGGCGCCGGACTTCGTCGTGCACGAGGTGGTGGTCGGTCCGCTCAGCGCCGGCATCTACCCGCGCGAGGACCTCGACGAGACCTTCGGGCCCGAGCGCCTCTTCCTGCACCGGCCCGGCGACGCCTCGGCGATCTCGACCTACGCCGAGGCCAAGGCCTGGTTCAGCTACGGCGAGCTCGACGTCGACTGGGATGGGTACCTTCGGCTGCGCGTACGGGGCGTCGACGGCCGCGTGCTCTTCGAGAAGAGCCTCCGGTCCCCGCGCCCTTGAGCCCAGGTGGAGCCTCTGCCGCGCCGGCCCCAGGACCGGCCCATGACCCCCGAGGCCGACGCACCGGCGCCCGTGTGGTTCCGCTACCTCGCCAAGGCATGCAGCCGGAGCCAGCGGCACCCGGTCGCGCGCTACGCGCAGCTGGCGACGGTGGACGCGAGCGGCGCGCCGCGCTGCCGCACCGTCGTGGTGCGCGGGCTCGTCGAGGCGCCGCGCGGCGTCTGGTTCGTGACCGACGGCCGGAGCGGCAAGGCCGCGGAGCTCGACCGCGAGCCGCGCGTCGAGCTCTGCTGGTACTTCGCCGGGCTCCGCGAGCAGTACCGGCTCCGCGGTACGGTCGAGGTGCTCGACGCGGCCGGCCGAGGCGACGCCTGGACCCGGCTCTCGCCGGCCTCGCGGGCCACCTTTCTCTGGCCGCCCCCCGGCACGCCGCGCACCGACGACCATCTGTTTGCGCCGGAGACCCGGGGGAACAGCCCCGTGCCGAGCTTTCAGGCGCTTCGCCTCC
>JBCCAW010000544.1:0-4110 GCA_039814655.1 Myxococcota bacterium
CAAGAACAACCCCGGCGCCTCAGACGGCGGTCCCGACGGCGATACATCGGGCCGGGCGCCGCCGCCCGACGTGGTCGTGCCCAACGTCGGACAGGTCCTGACCAGGCTCAAGAGGTCGGTGCTTAAGGGGGCCGTCGTGGTCCTGTCGGGCATCGTCCCGCTCGCCATGGACGTTCATCTGTCCGAGACGGGCCGCCTGCTCAAGTCGTTTGGGGCGTCGATACGCACCAGCATCGACGCCCGCGTGACCCATCTCGTCGTTTCCAACTTCCGTCCTCGGACCCAAAAGGCGGCTTTCGCTCGCCGGCGCCGCTGCCCAGCGGCCGCGTCGTTTTGAGCTGCGATCTGGCGGCGACGGACCTCACGCGCGGCGCCTATGCCTACGCGCTCTGCGAGCTCGACCCGGAGCGCTTCAGCGTGCGGCCGCTCGGTGGCGAGCCCGGGCGAGCCAACGTCGAAGCCGTGGCCGTCATGGCCCGGCCGCGGCTGCCCATCTTCACCTCGCGCAAGGACGAGGCGAACGGCTCCACGCGCGTCGAGGCCGGAGCAACGGACGCGGAGGTGCACTTCCTCGACTTCCCGCTGCTGGCCACGCTCCTCTTCGAGAACACGCGGGAGAGCCGGCCCATCGACACGCGCATCGAGGGCGTACGGGCCCTGGCCGCCGAAGCGCCCCCGGCGAACGCCACGCGGTTTTCGGACGTCGCCGACCAGGTCGTGAGCGACGCCTTCGGTGAGGTCTTCGTCAGCTACCGGAACCTCGGCGTGGCGCCGCTCTTCGCCGACGGGTCCGTGCGCCTGCGGCTGCCCGGCGGCGTGCCGCTCCTCTTCGAGCCCACGGACGGCAACGGGGAGCCGCTCAGCTTCGCCGAGGGCGCGCCCTTCAGCGGCACGCAGACGCAGCGCGAGCAGATGCAGTTTTACCCCGGCGAGCGCGCGAACCAGTCCTTCCCCCGACGCTTCTTCAACGGGTCCTGCGGCGTCTGCCACGGCTCCGTGAGCGGTCGCGAGCTCGATCTCGCCGCCGAGCCTGACGTGCTTACCAGCGCGACCTGGACCCAGGCGCGCGCGAGCGACCCCTTCCCCCTCCGTTGACGACGTTATCGCTCGGTGTTTTCACGCATCTGAGCCCTGGAGCGCGGCGCGTCGGCTGCGCTATGGTCCCGGCCCGGTGCCCCTGCCCACCCTCGTTTTCTTCGCCCTGGCGTCCGGCGTCGCTGCGGCGCTTGCGGGACGCTTGGAGCTCCGCCTGAGCCCGCGCGCGCCGCTGCTCACCCGGAGCTTCGGCGCCTACGCGATCTTCGCGGGCCTCGTGCTCGTCCCGGTGAGCGTCTATTTCTACGTATTCCACGGGGACTGGTTCCTCCTTTACCTGCTCGACGTCCGGAAGGTGCCCTCGGCCGTGGCCATGGTGGGCTTCCTCCTACAGCTCGGTCTCGGCGCCCTCGGCTTCAGCTTCGGCGCGAGCCAGGTTCGGGCGCAGCGCGATGGCGCGGCCCTCGGCGCGGTCCTGGCGCTCCTGGTGCTCGCCGTCGCCGTCCCCTTCGCCGCGCGCGCGCGCCTCGCGCTCGTCGGGAGCTTCGCGCAGTTCCAAGGCCACTTTGGCCTCGAGCCCTACGGCCGCGGCCCCTTGATGCAGGGGGCCATCCTCATGGGCGCGTTTCTCCTCGTCGGCCTCGGGGCGCTTCTACTGCGCCTTCGCCTCGGCGGGCGCTCGCGGGCGTGACGCGGGCCGTGGCCCGGCGGTCCTTCCGGCTGGCGGTGGTGCCGCTCGCCGTGACGCTCCTCGTGGCCTGCGGCCCCATCCACTACGGGCGCGCGCTGCGTCCGGCGCGCCGTGCCCTCGCCGCGGCCGAGGCGGCCGGAGCGGCGGAGCGCGCGCCCTACGAGCTCGCCCTCGCCCGGGCCCGCCTCGCCGAGGCCCGGGAGGATGCCGGCGCCTCGCGCTACCAGGACGCGGCGGATCACGCGCGCGGAGCCGAACGCGCCGCCCGCCTCGCCGCAGAGCGAGCGCGGGAGCGAGCCCCGTGAGGTGGCTCCCGCTCCTGGGGCTCTGCCTCGCCTGTGCGGCGCCGGCGCAGGAGGCGCGTCGAGAGCTCGCTCAGCTCCGTGACGTCGTCCGCGCCGCGGACGCCCAGCGGGCGTACGTCTGCGCCCCGCGGGAGCTCGCGTTGGCCCGCGCGCACCTTTCCTTCGCGGAGCGATCGCTCGACCGCGGCGACGTGCGCAACGCCCAGGCGCACCTCCGCCTCGCCGATCCCAACGCCCACGCCGCGCTTCGGCTGAGCCCCCGGGAACGCTGCGCGGAGAGCGCGAGCGCCGTGACCGGCGAAGAGGACCGCGATGGCGACGGAGTCGTCGACGGCCGGGACCGTTGCCCGGAGGAGGCCGGGGAAGCCGAGGAGGACGGGTGCCCGGTGCTCGAAGACGGCGACGGCGACGGCGTGGCGGACGCGCGGGACCTCTGTCCATGGGAGGCTGAGGACCGAGATGGGCGGCTGGATGACGACGGCTGCCCGGACCTGGACGACGACCTCGACGGCGTGCCCGACGCGACGGACCTTTGCCCCCGGGCGCCGGAAGACCCCGATGGCTTTCGGGACGGCGATGGGTGCCCAGATCCCGACGACGACGAGGACGGCGTCGGCGACCTGACGGACCGTTGCCCCGACGAAGCGGGCCCCGCTGCCGAGGCCGGTTGCCCGCGGCGCTACGAGGGCGTGGTCGTGAGCCGACGGGCCATCGTGCTCGAGACGCCGCTCCGCTTCGCCGCGGCGAGCGCCCGGCTGCTCCCGCGGAGCTTCGGAGCCCTGAACGCCGTCGCCCAGGTGCTCCGGGACACGCCCTCCATGCGCCTCGAGATCCGCGTTCGTCCCCGGAGCCCGGCGCAGGCGAGGTTGGCCGCCGCGCGCGCAGACGCGCTCCGGAGCTACCTCGTCCGCCTCGGCATCGCCGAGGAGCGGCTGCGCAACGCCGTGCTCCCGGCCGGGGAGGGGGACGAGGTCGCGTTCCGGCGCACGGACGGAACCGCGCGCGAGTGAGCGCGCTCAGGAGGTGATGAGCCCGGCGTGCTGACGGAGCTGCAACGCGGCGCCAGAGGCCCAGAAGGTCACCAGCTCCCGGGCCGCGCTGCCTTCGTCGAGCAGCTCCTTGCCCTCGCGGCCCTGCAGGTCGCGCTGGCCCCGAACGAGCATGCGCACGGAGGCCGCGAGGTCGTCGGCGACGAGCGCGGCGACGCGTGCGGCCAGCCGATCTGCGCGCCGATGGAAGGCCGGGAAGTCGACGCGGCCCGCCTCCACGTAGGCCCGTGCCGCCTCTTCGAAGGCCTTCCGCTGCCGCCGCGGGAGCGCCTTGAAGAGTCGCCGGCTCTGGTCCGCGAGCACGTCCTCGCCCGTGAGCCCACGGCCGAACTCGGGCTTCACGTGGCGCGCCGCCGCGGCGAGCACGACCTCGATCTCCCGGGGCGTGAGCTTCGCGAGCGCCGGGACGCGGCGCGCAACCTGGACCAGGGCCTTCGTGAGCAGAAAGACGAGTGCGCTCCGCGAGAGCTGAAGCACGTCCTCGGGCACGAGCAAGAGCGCCGTCGCGCCAAGCTCCACGCGAGGCGTCGCGTGCGGGTGGCCGTGCACGTAGACCTCGAAGGCCGGGGTGCCGAGCGCCGCGGCGAGTCCGTCGACCACCGCGCGCAGCGGATGGCCCGAGCGTGTCCCCACCCGGTCCCGTACGCTCAAGCCGTAGCTGGCCAGATCCGCCGGGTAGAGCTTGGCGAGGGCGGGCTCGAGTACCCGGAGCAGACCGGTGACCGCCTGGGTCTCCGGCGTTTCGGCGGCGAGCCGCTCGAGGAGCGCCGGACCGAAGCTGTCCGGGCTCACGCCGCCGGGCCGCGGTGGTGCCTCGCGGAGCAGACGCTTCAACCCCTCGTCCGGGACCCCGAGCACCGCGAGGGGCTCGGCGGCAATGCGCGCCTCCACGCGGCGCTCCATGGCGAGATGCGTGCGCGAGGCGGCCGCGGTTGCAATCGGCGTGAATCTGATCCGCTCCGGCGAGCCCGAGGCGGGGCTGACGTGGCTCGACAAGGCCGAGGGGCTCGACCCCGCTGGCATCATCGAG
>JBCCAW010000860.1:0-1568 GCA_039814655.1 Myxococcota bacterium
CCGGGCCGTCGCGGCGCAGCGGCTACCGAGCTTCTCCCTCGGCGTCGACTGGATCGTCACCGGGGACGCCGCGGCCGAGGACGTGCAAGGGAGCGGCCGCGACGCGGTCATCGTGGGGGCGGGCCTGAGCGTGCCGCTCTGGCAGCGGAGCTACGCGGACGAGGCGCGCGCGGCCGAGCTCGAGGCCGCGGCCCGTCGCGACGACCGGCGCGCGCTCGCCCACCGGGTCCGTGCCGCGCTCACGGGGACGCTGGCCCGGCTCCGGGACGCGCGCCGCCGCGCGGTGCTCCACGAGGGCACGCTCGCGCCGCAGGCCGAGGCCGCGCTCGACTCCGTGCTCGGCGCCTTCACCGTGGGCCGCGCGGCCGTCGCCGACGTGCTGCTCGCGGAGCGTGATCTGCTCGAGATTCGCCTCGGGCGGGGGGCGGCCCGGGCCGACCACGCCCGGGCCTGGGCGCGCCTCGAGGAGCTCGTGGCACGGCCCGTCGCCGGCCGGGCCGGGGCCGAGGAGCCCGAAGGCCGATGACGTCCGAGGCGAGCCAGGGCTGGCGGGAGCGCCTCGGCCGGCAGGCCCTGCCTGCGCTGGTGGGCGCGTTCGTGGGCGGTGCGCTCGTCGCCTGGGGCGGCTCGGGGGAGCCGGCTGCGTCCGAGTCCGCGCCTGGGGAGCCGGCGCAGGCGCATCCGGGACATTCGCATCCGGCACCTTCGCATTCGGGGCACGCGCATTCGGGGCACGCGCATTCGGGGCAGGGCGTCGAGGACCCCACGCAGGCCGGGTCCGGGTGGACCTGCGCCATGCACCCGCAGGTTCGCCAGCCCGAGGCCGGGGCCTGTCCCCTCTGCGGCATGGACTTGATCCCGGCGTCGTCCGAGGCCGCCTCGGAGGGACCGGGGCGCGTGGCGCTCTCGCCGCGCGCCCAGGCCCTCGCCCGCCTCCGCGTGGCGCCGGTGCGGCGCCGGGCCGACGGTGCGTCGACGCTCCGGCTGCTCGGCCGCTTCGAGACGAACGAGCGCAGTGAGCGGCTGGTGACCGCCTGGACCGGCGGCCGAATCGAGCGCCTCCGCGTGAGCGCGACCGGGGAGCGCGTCCGGGCCGGGCAGGTGGTGGCGACCCTATACAGCCCCGAGGTCTTCGCCGCGCACCAGGATCTCCGGGTCGCCGCGCAGCAGGTCGCGCGCCTCGCCGGGAGCCCGGAGGCGACGCGGCGGGCGGCCGACGGCGCGCTCGACGCCGCGCGCGACCGCCTGCGGCTGCTTGGCGTCGCCGAGGGCACGCTCGAACGCATGGAGCGCGCCGAGCAGCCCACGCGCTCCGCGCCCGTGCGGAGCCCCTTCGCCGGCACGGTGATGGAGCGGCTGGTGAGCGCGGGGGCCTACGTGACGACGGGCACCCCGCTGCTGCGCGTCGCGAACCTGCGTTCGCTCTGGCTTCAGCTCGACGCCTACGAGAGCGATCTCGGGCGCCTCGCCGTCGGGCAGCGCGTGGAGCTCACGGTGGATGGGCTGCCGGGCGAGACCTTCCCCGGCGAGGTGAGCTTCGTGGACCCGACCCTCGACCCGGTGCAGCG
>JBCCAW010000777.1:0-2167 GCA_039814655.1 Myxococcota bacterium
CTCGGCACGCCGGCCTACATGTCGCCGGAGCAAGCCTTCGGCGAGGAGAACCCCGGCCCCACCGTCGACGTGTGGTCGCTGGGCGTCGTGCTCTTTCGCTGCCTCGCCGGGCGTCCCCCCTACGTGGCCAAGGGCTACGCGGTGCTCACGAAGCTCTCGAAGGAGGACCCGCCGCGCCTCGACGACGTGGCGCCGGACGTGCCCCAAGACATCGCGGACGTCGTGGCCGGGGCGCTCCAGCGGGACGTGGCCGCGCGCACGCCCACCGTGGCGGCGCTGCTCGGCGCGCTCCTCGAGGCGCCCTCCGTTGCCGAGACGCGCTGGGGCCAGGAGCTCCGCGTGCGCTATGGGCGAGACGCCGTCTTCCGCGGGGCGGCGCCGGAGGCCCCGGCGGACGCGGCGCCGGGCCCGGGCAAGCGGTATGCGGTCCTGGCCGCCGCGCTGGCCGTGGCGGTGGCCGTCGGCGCGGGACTCATATTCCAGTCCCGCGGTCCCGGCGAGGCGAAGC
The DNA here is from genome assembly GCA_039814655.1 of Myxococcota bacterium. Lineage (GTDB taxonomy): Bacteria > Myxococcota_A > Polyangia > Polyangiales > Houyiibacteriaceae > CALCTH01. The sequence goes on from JBCCAW010000777.1 coordinate 509, forward strand.
CCCCGTCACGGACGACCGCCGCGACCGCGACGGACGAGGTGCCGGCGGAGCCGGGCAGCGCGCCCCGGGTACCGCCCGTCGCGGCGAGCGGCGCACCGACGCCCGCCGGCCTGCTCACGCGCTTCGCGCCGCGCTGGCACGATGCGCTGCTCGCGCGCCAGCAGCCCGACGGCGCCTTTCGTGGACTGCCCCAGCTGCCGGTCTCGGCCTGGACCACGGGCCAGGCCGGGGCGGCGCTCTTCGCCACCTCGGCGCACGCGCGCGTGGACGATGACGCGGCGCAACGGCTGCTCGACGCCCTGAGCCGCTTTCGCGGCCCGCGTGGCTACGGCGACGGCGACTCGGGCCTCGACGTGGTCAGCACGGCCTGGGTCACCCTCGCCGAGGCCGCGGCCGAGCAGTCGGGGCACGCGGGCGCGCGCGATTCATTGCGCCGCGCCGTCGGCCGGCTGCTCGGCACGCTCGTCGACGACGGGAGCTTTCGCGAGCAGGCCACGGAGCCGCCGCGGCCCTATGCCAACGCCGTGGCCGGCTGGGCCCTGGTCGAGGCGGAGCGCGCGGGCTTCCCGGTCCCGCCCGCGGCGCGCGCCCGGTCCTTCCGCTGGCTACGCGCGGCGCTCGCGGAGGAGGCGAGCTACGCGACGGCCGGGCTGCCGGCGCACCTCGCCGTGGGTCTCTTCCGCGGGGCGGCGCTCCCCGCCGCTCCGCCGCTCGACGACGCGCTGCGCGCGCGGCTGGCGCGTCAGCTGCTCGAGGAGTGCGGCTTCGCCGGTGGGAAATGCACGCGCTCGCCGCTCGCGAAGGACACGACGCCGCGTGCGCGCACCTCGTCGGGCCAGGACCAGGTGGAGCTCAGCTGGCTCTCCTTTGGCGGGCTCCTGGCCGAGCTGCTCCTCGCGGAGGGGGCGCCGGGCCTCGACGCGGAGCTTCGGCAGCGCCTCGCCGCCTACCGGGATTGGGGGCTCAAGGCCACCCTCGAGGCCGCGGACGCGCTGAGCGGCCTGGGGGATTTCGTGCTCGCCGAACGCCTGCTCACCCTGGCGTGGATGGCGGAAGTGCCGGCACCTCCCGCAGGCGAACGGTGACCCGGTCCGGCCGGCGCACGTTGTCGAGAAAGACGTAGGCGGCCTCGAGCTCGTCTTCGGCCAGCCGGTCGAGCACGCGACGCAGGCGCCGGAGCTGTGGCCCGTGGGGCGCCGCACCGAGGCGAACGTAAAGCGGACCCTCGCCGGCGTAGAGCGAGAGGTGGCCGTTGGCCTCCACGTGCACCTCGTGCAGGGGAAGCCGGCGCCACAACCCCGCGGCCCGGTGATCGTGCGTGAGCGCCACGAGCTCGCGGAGAAGCGCCGTCCGGTAGGCCCGGTCGCCGGCGAAGCGCCTTCGGTCCACGCCGGTGACGACGGGCAGGTCCGCCGGGTCCCCGGCGCGCCACCGCTTGAAAAGGCTTGCGTCCTCGCCGACCAGGTAGTCCTCGCCGGCGAGGAGCAAGGCCACCGGGCGATGCTCGGCGAGGGAGACGCGCAGGGTCCCGGGGAGCCGGCGTTCCACCTGGGCTTCGGCGACCCAGGGGTGCGCCTCGAGGGCTTCGCGAACGGCGCTCGGAGGGTGCGAAAAGACGTTGTCGCCCAGCGCGACGCCGGCCGCGCGCAGCACCGCCGC
>JBCCAW010000626.1:0-3415 GCA_039814655.1 Myxococcota bacterium
AATCCACCGCTCTTCTCCATCATCGCGTTCATCCATTGCAGACAACAATGGCAAGTCAAAAATTCGAGCTGCATCAGCAAAATCGAAGCCATGCTTGCCAATGTTGATCTGCCCTCGTCCAAGGCGACGACGCGGCGCACGCGCGCTGGGGCGAGGTGCTGGCCATGCACGATGGCGCGCGTGACCTGCTTCACGACGCGCGGGCCGCCGCGGCCGCCCTCGGCGACGCGAGCGCCGACTACGCGCCGCCCGTCGACCTCGCCGACCGGGCCCTGGCCGCCCTGGACGCGCGGGCGCTGGACGCGCGGGCGCCGGACGCGCGGGCGACGAACACGGGCGTTCCGGAGGCGCAGGTGACCGCCGCGCACGCTCCGGATCAGTCCGCGTCGCCAGGCCCGGCGGCCCGTCCAGGCGTGCGGCGCTGGATTCCCCTGGCCGCGGCGGCCGCCGCCCTCGGCGCCTTCGCCTGGGCCGGGACCCAGGGTCCCGCGGCCGAGGCGCCGGAGCGTCCGGCCGCCGGCGCCTGGAGCGGCCAGGTCGCGCAGGTCGCGCGCGCCGTGGAGGGCGGCCCGCTCGTCGAAGGGCTCACGGGCCTCGCCGTGACCGAAGGCGCGCAGCGCTTCGACGTGCGCGCGGGCACGGAGCTGACGCCGGGCATGACCCTCGCGACGGACGAGCGCACGCGCGCCGTCTTCGCCCTCGCCGACGGCAGCCGCTTTTCGCTGAACCGTTCCACGGAGGTCGCCTTCACGCGGGAGACCCGCGCCGTGAACCTCACGCGCGGCGAGCTCCTCGCCGACGTCGCCCATGACGCCGCGCTCCCCAACGCGCAGCTCCATACGCCGCACGGCACCGTCGAGGTGCTTGGAACGAAGTTCGTGCTCACCGCGAGCGACACGCAAACGTCCGTGCGCGTGACCCGGGGCGTGGTCCGTCTCCAGGACGACGCCGGGGAGACCCTCGAGGTGCGCGCGGGCGAAGAAGGGCTGGCGGGCGCGGGCGGCCTGCGCGTCGTACCGGCGACGGATCTCGCGGGCTCCATCCGCTGGGCGTCGCTCCCCGCGGAGGAGGACGCGCCGGAGCTTCTTCTCGACGACGCGCCGGTGCCCGGCCTCGGCGAGCTTCGGGCCCACGTGCCGGGAGAGCGCCAGGAGCAGGACCGGGCCCTTCGCCTGGCCGAGCATCGCGTCCGCGTGCGCATCGCCGGCAACGTCGCGCGCACGGAGATCGAAGAGACCTTCGAGAGCGACGACGACGCGGTGCTCGAGGGCGTCTACCGCTTCCCGCTGCCGCCGGACGCGCGCATCGCGAGCCTCGCCCTCGAGGTCGACGGCGCCTGGGAGGAGGGCGCCTTTCTCTCGAAGGAGACGGCCAAGCGCATCTGGCGCGGCGTGATCCGGAACGCCACGCCGGAGACGCAGCGCCGGAATCAGGAGGAGTGGATCTGGGTGCCCGGTCCCTGGCGGGACCCGGCGCTCCTCGAGTGGCAGCGCGGCGGCCGCTTCGAGCTCCGCATCTTCCCCATCCCCGCGCGTGGGGCGCGGCGCGTGCGCATCGCCTACGAGCAGACGCTCCCGCGCGTAGAGACCGCCGGGGGCAGCAGCCGGCGCTACGTGTACCCGCTCGCGCACGCCCAGGACGGCTCCGCGGAGGTGGGCCGCTTCGACCTGGACGTGCGCGTGGCCGGCGCGGGCGCCACGGTGACCTCCCAGGGCTACGCGCTCGAGCGCCAGACCTCCGGGGACGCGACGCAGCTTCGCTTCCGCCGCGAGCGCTTCCGCCCGGCCGGGGACCTCGTGCTCGCCGTGGAGCGTCCCGGCAGCGACGCGCCGCTCCGCTCCTGGGCCTACCGCGGCCCCGCCGTGGCCCCGCCGCCGGCGAGCAGCCGGGAGAGCGAAGAGGTGCGCGCGCAGCAGGCCGAGCTCGCCGCCGACGGGCGGGGCTACGTGGTCTTCGCGCTCCGGCCCGAGCTGCCGCGCCTCGGCGCCGACGTGCGCCGGGACTACGTGCTCCTCGTCGACAGCTCGCAGAGCATGGTCGGCGAGCGCATGGCGCGCGCGCAACGCCTCGCGCGCACCATGGCCGGCGAGATGGACCGGCGGGACCGGGTGATGGCCATCGCCTGCGACCTCGACTGCCGCGCCTCGGCGCTGGCGCCCGCGAGCCCGGACGCCGCGGCCGACGTCTTCGCGCACCTCGGCGCGCGGGAGCCCGCCGGCTCCTCGAACGTGGCCTTCGCGCTGCGCCGGAGCCTGGAGCTGGCCCGGGCCGCCGGCGCCGGCGGTGACGGCCGCGCGCTCCAGCTCGTCTACCTGGGCGATGGGGCGGCCTCCGCTGGGCCGCGTACGCCCGCGCTGCTCACCGCAGCGACCGCGCCGCTCTTCGCGCCGGGAGGCCTCGGCGAAGGAGCCCGGCTCACCGCCGTCGGCATCGGGCAGGACGCGGACGCGCCGGCGCTCGCGGCGCTGGCGCGGGCCGGCGGCGGTCAGCACGTGGCCTACGTGCCCGGCCGGCCGGCCGAAGAGGCCGCCCTCGCGGCCCTCGAGGCCACCTTCGGCCCGCAGCTCGAGCACGTGCGCGTGTCGCTTCCGCCGGGCATCACGGACGTGGCCCCAGCGGCGCTCCCGAACCTCCGGAGCGGCCAGGAGCTGCTCGTGAGCGGACGCCTCGCCGGCGACCTGGCGTCCGGCGACGTGGTGCTCGAGGGCACCGTGGACGGCGCGCCCTTTTCGGCCCGCTGGCCCGTGCGCGTGGTGGCCTCGTCGAGCGCCGGCAACGCCTTCGTGCCGCGGCTCTGGGCCAGCCAGCGCCTCGCCAGCCTCGAGGCCGCGGGCAAGGGGGCCGACGTGCCGCGCATGGTCGCGCTCTCGAAGGGCTACGGCGTGCTCAGCCGCGAGACCTCGCTCCTGGTGCTCGAGAGCGAGGCCATGTTCCGGGCCTTCGGCGTCGACCGGGCGCGGCCTACGGTCCAGTGGACCGGCGAGGAGGAGGTCGTCGAAGGCAACGTGGCCGCGGTCGGGAGCGGCGCGCTGGACCTCGCCGGCCGCGGTCGCGGCGCTGGGGGCGCGGCTCCCCCTCGGGCCCCTGTTGCGGCCGGGAGCGCGGCCCGGAGCGCGGCCGCACGGCTTGCACGCCCTGCGTTCGGCGACGCCGAAGACGCGGCGCCCCTCGCGGAGGAGACGGACGAAGCGCGCATGCCGGCGTTGGACGACCTCGCCAGCGCCGCGCAGCCGACTGCCGCCACGGGAATGGAGCGGCGCCAGGCCGAGGCGCTCGCGCTTCCGCGGCGCGAGTCGGTTGCGGCGCCCGCGCGGCGCGGCCGCCCCGGGGCCCCCCACAGGGGGCGCGGGGTGGCGCCCGGCGGGGGGCGCCCAGACCCGCCGAGCGCCCCGCGCGCGGTGCGCCCCCCCCCCCC
>JBCCAW010000173.1:0-10301 GCA_039814655.1 Myxococcota bacterium
CACGCATTGCCCTACATGACAAGCTCCCTCGACCCATGCTTTGCTAATCCTTTTTCAAGGCTTCCAGTACCATCCACTACAGGATTTATCTCCGACTCTCTATTTTCGAATGCGTCCACTCTTTCCTCACGAAGATCGTTGTGCACACCCAGTCAGTTGTTTTGGGCGATATTTCCTTTCCTAGTTCTTTTTTCTGCTGTCTGGGCCGCCGCCCGACTCGCCGCCGCTCGCCTCGCGGCGTACGTCGGCGACGCCCCTGGTGGGGACGTTGGCCAGTTCGTCCGAGAACCCATGGTCGTTCGGGCCCGCGTTGTGCATGGGCCGCGTGAGAGGCTCCGGCGCGTCGTCGTAGCTCGCGGGGACGTTCGAGAGTTCGAAGCTCCGGAGCATGCCGTTGAGCGAGCGGCTCTGGCCACTGAGCTCCTCGGCGGCGGCCGCGCTCTCCTCGGTCGTCGCCGCGTCGCGCTGCGTCGCGTTCGACATGGCGCTGACCTGCTCGGTCACCTTGGTGATGTTGTCGGCGGACTCGATGCTCGAGGTCGCGATGGACTCCATCATCGAGAGCACCATGCCGACGTTGCCGTTGATCTCCCCGAGCTTGCCCGTCACGTCGCGCTGTGCGCGCACACCGTCGTCGACGCGCTGCACCGAGTTCTGGATCTTCTGCGCCGTGAGCCGGGCGGCGTCGGCACTGCGCATGGCGAGGCTGCGGACCTCGTCGGCGACGACGGCGAAGCCCTTGCCAGCCTCGCCGGCGCGGGCGGCCTCCACGGCCGCGTTGAGCGCCAGCAGGTTCGTCTGGAACGCGATCTCGTCGATGGTCTTGACGATGTTCGCCGTCTCGTCGGCGGACTCCTTGATGGCGCCCATGGCCTGGGCGAGGTGCTCCATGGACGCCTGGCCTTCGTCCGCGGAGCGGCTCGCCGTCTCCGCGAGGCCCTGGGCGGCGCTCGCTTGGCCCGCGTTCGTCTGCGCGAGCTCCGTGACCTGGTTCAGCGCCCGGCTCATCTCCTCGAGCTTGCCGGCGCGGTCCGCCGCCCCCTGAGCGAGGCTCTGGCTGCCCGTGCTGATTTCGCCGGACGCGACGTCCACCTGCGAAGCCGCGCCAGCGACCTGGCTGAGGACCCCTTCGAGGTTGCCGATGGCCACGTTCGTGCTCTCGGCCAACGCCGCATAGGCGCCGAGATAGCTCGTGGCCACGCGCTGCTTGAGGTCCCGCTCGGCGAGCGCCGCCATGGCGCGCTGCTGCTCGACGATGGGGCCTTCGATGGAGGCCATGGTGGCGTTGAGACCCTCCACGAGGTCCGCGAAGGCGCCAGGGAGGCCGCCGGTCTCCGCGCGCTCCCCGAGGTTGCCGGCTTCCGCCGCAGCGATCATCTGCCGCGAGCGCTCGACGAGCATGGAGATAGCCTGGTCCGCCTGCGTGAGGGCCATGGCGAGCTCGTCGCGACCGCTGCGCGCCGGCGCTACGGAACCGAGCTCGCCGCGGCCGATGCGCATGGCCGCCTCGGCGTGGGACCGGCGGTAGTCCGCGTTGGTGCCGTGGGAGCGACCGAGGTCGCCGAGCGGGCCCGGCCCGAGGACCGGGAGGATGACGCTCGTCTCCCCGGCCTCGAGGCTCTGCGCGGCGTCGGCGAGCTGGGCGACGCGATCTCCGAGGCGCTTGGCCCAGCCGTAGGCGCCAATGACGACGGCCCCCCAGGTGAGCAGCGCGGCCCCCAGCACGGCGCCTCCGAGGCCTGCGACGGCGACGAGGCCGAGCAAGGGGACGCCGGCGAGCGTACCGAGGGTGAGTGCAGCCTGCCGGGCAAGGGCCGAGCCGTTCGGGGTTCCGTAGGACACGCTAGTGCTCTTTCCTGGTCAATGGAGCGCAGCTCCGCTGCGGCGCGTGCGCGTGGACTCGCCGATGCTGCCCGGGTCGAGGATCAGGCCCACGCGACCGTCGGCGAGAATGGCGCCGCCGCTGATGCCGGGGATGGGTCCGATGCCGTCGCCGAGGGATTTGGTCACGACCTGCTGCTGGCCGAGGAGCCGGTCCACCATGAGCGCGTAGGCGCCCTCCTGGTCCTGCACGACCACGAGCAGCCCATCGACGGGGTGGTCGACACCGCCCTCGAGGCCGAAGTAGTCACGGAGGCGCACGATGGGTAGCGGTTGTCCTCGCAGCGTGACGAGCTCGCCGTGGCCCGCGACGTTCGTGAGCTGGTCCACCTTGGGTTGGAAGCTCATGACGATGGAGAGCGTGGGCACGATGAAGCGCTCGTCCCCGACGCTCACGACCATGCCGTCGGTGATGGCCAGGGTCAGCGGAAGCGAGATGGTGAAGGTCGAGCCCTTCCCCGGGGTGCTGGCGATGCCGATGCGCCCGTTGAGCGCCTCGATGTTCCGCCGGACGACGTCCATGCCGACGCCCCGGCCGCTCAGGTCCGTGACCTGCGCCGCCGTCGAGAGGCCCGGGGAGAAGATGAGCTGGAGCGTCTCTTCTTCGGAGAGGTCCGCGCTCGGCGAGATGACGCCGTTGTCGATGGCCTTCTGCCGGATGCGCTCCCGGTCGAGGCCCTTGCCGTCGTCGCTGAGCTCGACGACCACGAAGCCGCCCTCATGGTACGCGCTGAGCTTTACCGTGCCCTTGTCCGGCTTGCCCGCGGCCCGGCGCGTGTCCGGGTCTTCGACGCCGTGGTCCACGGCGTTGCGGACCATGTGGATGAGCGGCTCGCTGAGCACGTCGACGAGGTTGCGGTCGATCTCCGTGTCCTCGCCGGAGGTCTCGAGGATGACCTGCTTGCCGGACTTCAGCGCGACGTCGCGGACGACGCGGCCCATCTTCTTGAAGGTGGGCCCCATGGGGACCATGCGCAGCGACGTCGAGAAGTCCTGGAGGCCGCGTACGATCTTCCCGACGTGACCGACCTTGCGCTGCAGCTCCATGGAGGCGTGCACGGAGAGCGCCGGGTCTTCCGCCAGCATGGAGTGGGCGATGACCAGCTCGCCGACGGTGTCGAGGAGCTCGTCGAGGCGTTCGGTGCGGACGCGGACGAAGGGCTCGACGCGCTTCTGCTTGGGCGGGTCGCCCTTCGCCTCGCGAGCGCGCGGCGCCGGCGCGGGCCCGGGCGCCGCCGGAGGCGCGGCGCGCTCGACCACGGGCTCCTCCGCGGGGATCGGGTCCGGGTTGGCCTGAGCCGTGGCAGCCGCGGGCTCGAGCATGGAAGCCTCGGACATGGAAGCCTCGGACATGGAAGCCTCGGACATGGAAGGCTCGGGCACGGAAGGCGCGGTTTCAGCCTCCGCCGGACCCGGCGCCGCCTGCGCTGCGGCCGAGGGAGCGGAGCCCGTAGCCGTAGCCGCATCCGCACCGTGCTCCGCGACCTCGCGAAGCTGGAGCACCAGGTCGCCCCAGCTCTCCGGCTGGGTCACGACGCCGGTCCCGTCGCTCATGGTGTTCTGCAGCTCCTGCGTCATGCGGCGAAGCAGGTCGACGGCGTCGAGCGTGAGGCTCGGAATGGCGCCCTCGTAGCGCATCTCCTGGGAGCGCAGCTTCGAGAGCACGTTCTCCGCCGCGTGCGCGAGCTCGGTGACGAGCGTGAGCTTCAGGAAGCCGGCGATGCCCTTGACCGTGTGGAAGGCACGAAAGGTCGTGTCGATGAGCTGCGCGTCGTCCGGGTTCTGCTCGAGGTCGAGCAGCGCGCCCTCGGCGCTTCCGAGGTTGTCGAAGGTCTCCTCGACGCACTCGAGCACCAGCTCCGGGTCTTCTTCGACGGTGCACGACTCGGGGCCGAGCTGCACGGCGGAGCGCGGTGCCGAACCCTGCGAGGGCGGCGGCGGCGGCGCCTCGTCGAAGGGCATGAGGTCCGCTGCGCTCGCTGGCGCGGACGCGGGCGGCGGCGCGGAGGGTTCCGCGGTGACCGGCGGCGCGAGCTCCTCGGGCGGCGACGGCTCGGTGGGTTCCGCGGTGACCGCTGGCGCGGGCTCCTCGGGCGGCGACGGCTCGGCGGGCTCACCTTCGGGCGCCTTCGGTGTTCCCGCCTGAAGCAGGCGATTGGCCGCCTGCACGAGCGGTTCGCGCTCGGCTAGGGGAGCGACGAGCGCGGCCTGGAGCCGGCCGAGAGCCTCGTCGGCGAGGCGGGCCTGCAGCGGCGGAAGGCTGCCGCCCACGAGGAGCTCGAGTTCGTCAGCGGCTTGACCGAGCGTCTCGTCGTCCCGGGAGCCGCCATCGAGGAAATGACGCACGTCGAGAAACGCCGCGCGAAGGTCGGCACTCATCGCACGACTCCCGCGGAGCCTTCGTGCATCTCGAAGTGCACGCGCTCACGCCAGAGCTTCTCGGCGCTCATGAGGCCTGCCTCGACGATAGCCCAGGAGAGGGGCGGACGGTACTGACGCTGGTTCTCCAGGAGACCGACCACGTCGATGTCCTTGAGAAAGCCCATCTCCACCGCCAGCTCACCGAAGCGCTGCGTGGTGCCGGCCTGCGCGGCGAGCACCTGAGCGATCTGCTCGACGCCCATGGTCCGCTGCCGGAGCGCCAGCTCGCCGACGCGAGGCCGAAAGCGGACCTCATCGAGGCGCGCGCGGCTCTCGTCGTCCAGGCGGAGCTTCCCGCTGACCTGCAGGAACTCGAAGAACGCCTGCTCGTCGGCCCGCATGGTCGCGAGCCAGTTCTGCCGGGGCGTATCCACGGCGGCTATCCCATCACCAGGGTTTCGGCATCGAGGAGGAGGATGAGCTCCTCGTCGTCCGTCTTTTGCCGCCGCGCGAGGCCGACCAGGAGGTCGACGCGATCGATGCCTCCGAGCGCGTTGCGCTGGGCTTCACCCTGGACCGGGTCGAGGTGCTCGACGCTGAGCACGGAGTCGACGACCACCGCCGCCGTGCTCTTGCCGTCACTGAGCACGAGCGCGATCTCCTGCGTGGTGCGGCGGTAGGTGGCCTTCAGCTCTCCGAAGAGATGCATCATGGCGGCCAGCTCGCCCTCCCGCGTCGAGCGAATGCGCTCCTGGGCCTCGCTGTGACGCCCGGCGCTCACCAGCGCTTCGACGTCCTTCGCGATGGCGTGAATCTTCTCGTGGGGCTCGCGGAAACGGTCGAGGAGGCTGCGGAGAATCGGCGACGACGTCCGATAGTTCTCGTACCAGCGGCCGAAGGCGCACTCCTTCGAGTTGGTCGGCAGTCCGAAGGGCCGATGCTCGAGCACGGACGCCTCGAGCTCCTGGAGCCACATCTGGTGCTCCTGCTCGCGCTGGTCGACCATCATCTCGAACTGCATCCGCTCTTGTTCCAGCGGCGCGAGGCCGAGGCGGAGCCTCAGATCCACGACGCGGAGCACGCGCCCGCGAAGGTTCATCACGCCGCGGACGTGCATGGGCGTGTTGGGCACCACCGTGACGGCCGGGAGCTGCACCATGGACTCCACCTGCTCGGCGCTGAGGCCGAAGGTGTTGTTGCTCAGGGTGCAGAGAACCCAGGGGAAGCCGCCGCCTACGTCGAGTCCGGCGGAAGCTGCGTCGGCGCCATCCGCGCCCGTGATGAGGTTCATGGTCATAGCTTGGGCCAGTAGACGGAAGTACGGCGGGGGAGAGGGTTCTTGAGCCGGAGCAAGAGCTCAGACCCGGTAGCGCCCGGTGAGCTTGCGGAGGCCCTGGGCGTTGGAGGCGAGCTCCTGCGAAGCGCCGGCGCTCTCTTCGAGGGTCGCGGCGTTCGTCTGCGTCGTGCGCGCGAGTTCTTCCATGCGTCCGTGAATCGCGCGCGTCCGGTCGGACTGCCAGTTCGCGCTCTCGACGATGGAGCTCATGTGCTGGGCGACGGTCTTCACCTGCTCCTCGATCTCGAGGAAGCTCTTGGTGAGTTCGCCTTGCAGCTGCTCGCCATGACGCGCGGACTGCACGGAACTCTCGATGAGCTGCGCCGAGTTTCGGGCGGCCTCGGCGCTTCGGGCGGCGAGGCGCCGCACCTCTTCCGCGACGACGGCGAAGCCCTTGCCGCTCGCTCCGGCGCGCGCGGCCTCGACGGCGGCGTTGAGCGCGAGGAGGTTGGTCTGGAAGGCGATCTCGTCGATGGTGGCGACGACCTCCGCGGTCTTGTCGCTCGCCTCGCGGATCTGCTGCATGGCCTCCGTGAGCGTGACGATGCTCTTGCCACCCTCTTCCGCTGCGACGCGCGTGCCTTCGATGATCGAGCCGGTCTCCTTGGCGTGCGCGGAGCTCTCGGTGGAGCGCTCGTCGATCTCCTTGAGGCTCCGGTTTACCTCGTCGACGGCGCTCGACTGTTCGACGCTCGCCGAGGCGAGGGCCTGGCTGGCCGTGCGAATCTCGCCGGAAGAGGCCTCGACGTCCATGGCGCGGCGCGTGACCTCGGAGAAGCCCTTGCGCATGCGCTCGAGGAAGCCGTTGAGCTCACCCTCGATGGCGCTAAGCGTCTCGTCGGTGGCCACGTCCTCGCCGCCCTCGACGCGGGCCGTGAGGTCGCCTTCGCCCGCCGCGGCGAGCACCTGGCGGAGCTTGCCGACGAAGCGTCGCTGGCGATCCGAGTCCGCCTTGGCCTCGGCCTGCAGGCGCTCGACGCGCTCGGACCAGGCCTTCAGGTAGGCGTCGAGGACCAGGCTCTGGTCGAAGGCCACGGTGCGCTCGAAGGCGTCGCGAAAGCGCTCGTAGCCCTCGCCGCTCAGCCCGTTGTTGCGCACGGCGCGCATCGCGTAGCGGCGAATGACCTCGTACATGCCGAGGTACCAGGCCGCGCCGAGGCCGAGGCTCTCGTGCACCTTGCCGACGCGGTAGCGCGCTTCGATGTAGCGGTCGTCCATGTTGCCCGAGAAGAGGCTCCGGACGTAGCCGAGAAGCGGACCACGGAGCTTCTCCTTGGTCGTGCGCTCGGTGAAGATCCGGTTCGTCTCGGACTCGCTCGAGACCTTCGCGTAGAAGGCCTCGACCATGTCGTCGGCGACATCGCTGAGCGCCCCGCTCTGCGACCCGAGCACGCCGAGGTCTTCGGGGGTGAGACCCATGAAGGCGATGCGACGACGCACGCCGGGATCGGAAACGAGAATGGAGCCCTCGGCGGGCAGCGTGAAGTTGGAACGAGCGAGAAAGGCGAGCATGGTGTCCTCGAACCCCGTGGGGTCCGAGACGAGAACGGCCCGCTACCAGCGTCTCTGAATGGCCTCGCCAAATCTCTGACGCAAGCTTCCGTCAAACCCTCGGTTCAACCGAAGAGTCGAGCTGTCGCTTCGTGATTCCGATCAACAAGCCCGCATCGAGGACGCAAACTCAAATGTCGAGGTTCGAGACGTTGAGCGCGTTCGACTCGATGAACTCCCGGCGCGGCTCGACCTGATCGCCCATGAGCACGGTAAAGAGCTCCTCGGAGTCGACGGCATCGTCGACGCGAACCTGAAGCAGAGTGCGCGTATCCGGGTCCATGGTGGTCTCCCAGAGCTGGTCCGGGTTCATCTCGCCAAGGCCCTTGTAGCGCTGCACATCCAGGCCCTTGCGCGCCCGCGCATCGACGTAGTCCCAGAGCGCATCGACACCGGCGAGCTCCACCTCGTCGCCGAGCTCGCCCTTCTTGTCGCGCACCTGGATGACGAAGGGGAGCGCTCCGAGGGCGCGAATGCCGGCTTCGATCTGCCGGAGCTCGGTCATCTCCCCGCCGCTCAGCAGCTCGAAATCGAAGCGGCTCTCGCGCGTGGCCACGCCAAAGCGCGAGCGCACGAGCGCGGCGAAGCGCCCATGCTCCTCGTCGCGCTCGAGCTCGAGGCTGAAGGACTGGAGGTCGTCGTACTTCGCGCGGAGCGTCTCTTCGACCTTGGCGAAGACCTCACGGAGCCGCGCTTCGTCGGAGAGGTCACCTACGTCGAGGCTCGTGGACCGGACGACGGCCTCGAGCACGCGCGGTTCGGCCCGGCGCCGGAGGCGCTGAACGAGGCGCCGGGAGCGGCGGATTTCGTCGAGGAGCTTGAGTAGCGTGTCCCCTTCGAGCGTCGCGTTGCCGCCGCGTGTGCGGAGCACGAGGCCTTCGGCCCCCCCGTCGACGAGGTAGAGGTTCAGCTCTTCGTCGGTCTGCAGGTAGCGCGCCTTCTTGCCCCGCTTGGCCCGGTAGAGCGGGGGCTGGGCAATGTGGAGGTAGCCCTTCTCGATGAGCTCCGGCATCTGACGGTAGAAGAAGGTCAGGAGCAGCGTACGGATGTGCGCGCCGTCCACGTCCGCGTCCGTCATGATCACGACGTGGTGGTAGCGAAGCTTTTCGATGTCGAAGTTGCCGCCGCCCTCGACGCCGCAGCCCAGCGCCGTGATGAGCGTGCCGATCTCCGCGCTCGAGAGCATCTTCTCGAAGCGCGCGCGCTCCACGTTCAGGATTTTTCCGCGGAGCGGGAGAATGGCCTGGAAGCGCCGATCCCGGCCCTGCTTCGCGCTGCCGCCAGCCGAGTCACCCTCGACGATGTAAATCTCGCCTTCCGTGGGGTCCTTGGTCTGGCAGTCCGCGAGTTTGCCGGGCAGCGTGCTCGCGTCGAGGGCGCCCTTGCGCTGCACCATCTCGCGGGCCTTGCGCGCCGCCTCCCGGGCGCGCGCGGCGACGACGCATTTGTCGATGATCTTCCGCGCGGACTTCGGGTTCTCCTCGAGGTACTGGGTGAGCCGGTCGCTGACCACGCCCTCGACGATGCCCTTCACCTCGCTCGAGACGAGCTTGTCCTTGGTCTGCGAGCTGAAGGCCGGGTCCGGATGCTTGATGGAGATGATGGCCGTCAGGCCTTCGCGCACGTCCTCGCCGCTGAGCGGGCTCTTGAGATCCTTGAGGAGGTTTTCGCGGTTGCCGTAGCCGTTGATGGTGCGCGTGAGCGCCGTGCGGAGCCCCGTGAGGTGCGTACCGCCGTCCTTGTTCCGGACGTTGTTCGTGTAACAGGTGATGGCTTCCGAGTAGGCGTCGGACCACTGCATGGCGATGGCGACCTCGACGGTGTCCCGGCTCTCGAGGAGCGAGATGACCTCGTCGTGGAGCGCCTGCTTCTTGGCGTTGAGGGTCTCGACGAACTCACGGATGCCGCCCTCGAAGGCATGCACCACCTGCCGGTCCTCGTCGTCGCCGCGCTCGTCCGTGAGCGTGATGCGGAAGCCCGCGTTGAGGAAGCTGATCTCCCGGAGCCGCGCGCTCAGCGTGTCGAAGCTGAAGTCGACCATGGTGAAGATCTCGGCGTCCGGCTTGAAGGAGATCTTGGTGCCGGTCTTATCCGTCGTGCCGATGGCTTCGATGGGCGCGACCGGTGCGCCCTTTCGGTACTCCTGGAACCAGAGCTGGCCGGCGCGGCTGATCTCCATCTTGAGCCACTCGGAGACGGCGTTCACGGCGCTGACGCCCACGCCGTGCAGGCCCGCGGAGACCTTGTAGGAGTCGTTGTCGAACTTCCCGCCGGCGTGGAGCTTGGTCATCACGACCTGGGCCGCCGAGACGCCTTCGCCCGCATGCACGGCGACGGGAATGCCCCGGCCATGATCGACGACGGTGAGCGAGCCGTCGCCATGGATGGTCACCTCGATGGAGTCGTTGTGACCCGCCAGATGCTCGTCGACGGCGTTGTCGACGACCTCCCAGACGAGATGGTGCAGACCCGTTCCGTCGTGCGGGTCGCCGATGTACATGCCGGGCCGCTTGCGGACGGCCTCGAGGCCTTCGAGCACCTGGATGCTGGACGAGCCGTAGCCGTCCTCCTTGGCGGGGGTCTCGCCCGCGCCCTTCTCTTCGGTCATCGATGCTCCTGGTCGGCGGCCTGGCGAGCTTGAGCCGGTCCGCGCGTCGTGCACGTTGTTGAACCGCGCGCACACGCGCGCGTAGCATAGCGCGTACCGAGGTCCGGAGCGAGCGCTCCGGTTACCTTGGCAACGCGCGCGCCCCTCTGCGACCAAGGGGGGGGCGGCTCGCGAGGCCAAGGGGGGAGAGCATGGACGAGACTCAGCCCGGCGCGCCGGTGCTCGAGGTGCACGGCCTCTCGAAGGTCTACCGCATGGGCGAGGTCGACGTGCACGCGCTCCGGGGCGTGGACCTGACCCTTCGCGCCGGCGAGCTGATGGTGCTCCTCGGCGCGTCGGGCTCCGGCAAGTCGACGCTCCTGAACATCCTCGGCGGCCTCGACTCGCCGAGCGCCGGGACCGTGAGCTACCGCGGAACGGACCTGACCCGGGCGAGCGGCGCCCAGCTCACGCGCTACCGCCGCGAGCACGTGGGGTTCATCTTCCAGTTCTACAACTTGATTCCGAGCCTCACGGCGCGGGAGAACGTGGCGCTGGTCACGGACCTCGTCGCCGCGCCCATGG